>WJJR01000251.1 GCA_014729565.1 Candidatus Zixiibacteriota bacterium
GTTCACATTGCATCGTGAGACAATTGCCGATATGTTGCCGCCTTCATCTGGGGATCGTGACCATGGGGTATCATCGCATCGTTTCA
The DNA here is from genome assembly GCA_014729565.1 of Candidatus Zixiibacteriota bacterium. GTDB lineage: Bacteria > Zixibacteria > MSB-5A5 > WJJR01 > WJJR01 > WJJR01. The sequence goes on from WJJR01000251.1 coordinate 87, forward strand.
CTCATCGCGAGCAGTACGGAGATCACGGCCGCGTTAGGATGTGCCGATCACCTGGTGGGCCGATCTCACGAATGCGATTATCCACCGGACGTTCAGAGACTCCCGGTCGTGACTCGGCCGACGTTTCCTACTGCCGCCCCGAGCGGCGACATCGACAGGAGTGTCAAGTCCTTGCTGGAACAGGGGTTGTCCATCTATTCGGTGGACGTTGATCTGCTGCGGTCGCTGAGTCCATCTGTCATAATCACGCAGACACAGTGTGAGGTGTGTGCGGTGAGTCTCGGCGATGTGGAACGGGCGCTCTGTGAATGGATTGATTCCCGTCCTCAAATCGTCAGTTTGGAACCGAACTGCCTCGCCGATGTGTGGTCGGATATCCGTCGCGTTGCCGCGGCATTGGATGCCCATGATGAGGGCGAGACGCTGATCCGAAATCTGCAACATCGAATCGATGCGATCACAGAACAGGTCGATGATACACCACCCGAGTTGACCTTCGTGAGTATCGAGTGGATTGAACCGCTGATGACCGCCGGCAATTGGATGCCGGAACTGGTGGACCTTGCCGGTGCGTGCAATCTCCTCGGTACAGCGGGCGAACATTCGCCCTGGATGACGTGGGAGGATTTGGTCACGGCCAATCCCGACGTGCTCTTCATCTCTCCCTGTGGATTCACCATCGAGCAGACGCGCCGTGATATGCACAAACTGACTGAGCGCGACGGCTGGGATTCATTGAAGGCCGTGCAGACGGGTCGGGTGTATCTGGCCGATGGCAATCAGTATTTCCATCGTCCGGGTCCGAGACTGGTCGAGTCACTTGAGATTCTGGCGGAAATGCTCGATCCCGGGACATTCGATTTCGGCCATCGCGGCGTTGGCTGGGAGCCACTCAACCCAAACGCAAATCCATCATAGGAGGGTAAACGATGCTGATTCTGACGACACCGACGATCGAGGGCAAGACGATTGTCAAATATCATGGTTTGGTGAGCGGACAAGCGATCATGGGGGCGAATCTCTTCAAGGACCTGTTTGCGCGTGTTCGCGATGTGGTCGGTGGGCGATCCGCTTCGTATGAGCAGGAGCTACGGCGGGCCAAGGACCTCGCGATGAAGGAGATGGCCGACGAGTGCACGTCGCTGGGCGGGAATGCCATCGTCGGCGTCGACCTCGATTTCGAGACGATCGGGGAGAGCATGCTGATGGTTTCCGCCAGCGGGACTGCGGTGAGCTGCCAATAAACGAGTAGCGCTTTGGGTAACCCATTACCACTGCCCAACAAACTCATAGGGGCGCACGGCTGTGCGCCCGCCCGGCGCAACGTCTGGGACAGCCTCTTATGGCATGGGCTATCGGCGATGTGCCCTGTCCGGAAAGACCGGAGATCGCACGATTCCGGCGCTGTCTTGACGAGTTTTGTCATTTTGCACCTTGACCGCTGTTGCATCCACTCCCCCCAGAGGCTTGATTGAAGACCTTATTAATGCGCCATTCTCCAAGGAGGAGGCAGACGAATCCATGGCTGAACAAGAAGCAACACTGAATGTAGGCATTCCGAAGGAGTCGTTTCCCGGCGAGACCCGGGTGGCGGTGGCTCCCAACGCACTGGCCGCGCTCAAAAAGAGTGGTTGCCACATACTATTGGAGTCAGGCGCCGGGATGGAGGCCGGATTCCCCGATTCGGAATACACCGATAAGGGAGCGGAAATTGTTACCGATCGCAAGCAACTCTTCGAGCGCAGCGAGGTCATCCTTCAAGTCCGCGGTCTTGGCACCAACCCGCAAGAAGGGGAAGCCGATCTGTCACTGTTCCGGAAGGGACAGACGACGATCTCATTGCTCAATCCGTTGGGCGAACCGAAACTCGCTGAGAAGCTGGCACAGACCGGTGTCACGGCCTTCTCGATGGAGTTGATGCCGCGCATTACCCGTGCACAGAGCATGGACGCGTTGTCCTCGATGGCGACGATCGCCGGCTACAAAGCCGTTCTGTTGGCGGCTGACGCATTGCCGCGCATGTTCCCGATGTTCATGACGGCGGCCGGCACTGTCGCGGCGGCGCACGTGCTCGTCGTCGGAGCCGGGGTAGCGGGGTTGCAGGCGATTGCCACCGCGAAACGTCTGGGCGCGGTGGTGCAGGCGTACGATATCCGTCCGGCCGTCAAAGAGCAGGTCCAGAGCCTCGGCGCGAAGTTTGTCCGTCTCGAATTGGATACCGAGTCGGCCGAGGATAAGGGCGGTTACGCCAAGGCCATGGACGAAGACTTTTATAAGCGTCAGCGCGCGCTGATGGCCAAGGTGGTCGCCAATAACGATGTGGTGATTACGACGGCGGCTGTCCCTGGGAAGACTGCACCTGTCCTCATTACCCAGGACATGGTCGAGGGCATGACGCCGGGCTCGGTGATTGTCGATTTGGCGGCCGAGCAGGGCGGCAACTGCGAGTTGTCGAAATTGGGTGAGACGGTGACGCACAGCAACGTGAGAATCATCGGGCCGAAAAACGTCGCCTCGTCGATTCCCTACCACGCCAGCCAGATGTACGGCAAGAACATTCAGACATTTCTGTCACATCTCGTCAAAGACGGTGTGTTGAATCTGGACATGGAGGATGAAATCACGCGCGAGACGTTGGTGGCGCGTGATGGCAGCGTGGTCAATGCGCGCGTCAAGGAAGCATTGGAATCAACATCGTAATAGCGGTACACGGCATGACATCGAACTCTCTGTGAAGGGGGATAGAGGATACAATGGAAACTTTTGTTGTCGCACTCACGATTTTCATTCTGGCGGTGTTCCTCGGGTTCGAGTTGATCACCAAGGTGCCGCCGACGCTGCACACGCCGTTGATGTCCGGATCGAATGCGATTTCGGGCATTACGATTATTGGCGCCGTGTTGGCAGCCGGAACGCAGCACACGCTGCTCTCCAGTATTCTGGGCGTCACGGCGGTGGCGGTCGCGACGATCAACGTCGTTGGCGGCTTCGTTGTGACCAATCGAATGCTGCAAATGTTCAAGAAGAAAGGGAGATAGGGCATGCAGGGCGCGATCATAAACATCAGCTATGTCGTCGCTGCGGCCCTGTTCATTTTCGGACTGAAGGGTCTCAGCCATCCGCGTACGGCGGTGCGTGGCAACATGCTCGGTGCACTGGGTATGTTAATCGCAATCGTCGTCACATTGCTCGACCGGAACATCATTAGTTATGAATTGATCCTCATCGGATTTGTCGTCGGCGCGTTGATCGGCCTGCTGCTGGCGTTGCGTGTTGAAATGACCGGCATGCCGCAAATGGTGGCGTTGCTCAACGGATTCGGCGGCGCGGCCTCGGCGCTGGTGGCCGGTGCCGCACTGATTGAATCGACACTGCCGGGACTCAGTCCCGATTTGCAGATGACCATTGCAACCGGCATGTCGGGATTAATCGGCGCCTTGACCTTCACGGGAAGCCTGATTGCATTCGGCAAACTCCAGGGTGTCATTACCGAAAAGTCGGTCGGATTCGCCGGCCTCAAAGTGCTTAACGCTGTGCTGGGACTGGTGGCGCTCGCATTGGTCGTGCTCATCGTACGGGATCCGTCGAATCACCTGTACTACTGGATCCTCACCGGTGTCGCCGGGATTTTGGGCATCATGTTGACGCTTCCCATCGGCGGCGCGGATATGCCGGTGGTGATCGCGCTGCTGAACTCGTACTCGGGACTCGCAGCGGCGGCCACCGGTTTTGTGTTGAACAACAATGTTCTGATTATCGCGGGTTCACTGGTGGGTGCTTCGGGTTTGATCCTGACGAATATCATGTGTGTCGCGATGAACCGTTCGCTCACGAATGTCTTGTTCGGTGTGATGGGACCGACCGGGGATACGCCGAGTGCCGATGACGTATACGGCGGCAAAGTCAAATCGGCTTCGGCGGAAGAAGTCGCCATGCTGTTCGACGACGCCCAGCGAGCCATTATCGTTCCCGGTTATGGAATGGCAGTGTCACAGGCACAGCACGCCGTGCGCGACCTGACCAACCTGCTCGAATCGCGCGGCTGCACGGTCGATTTCGCGATCCATCCGGTCGCCGGACGCATGCCGGGACACATGAACGTGCTGCTGGCCGAATCGGACATCTCGTATGATAAGCTCAAGGA
>WJJR01000252.1 GCA_014729565.1 Candidatus Zixiibacteriota bacterium
AAAAGCCCGTATGTACGTCGCGTAGGTGCGGCTCTTAGCCGCACCGGTCCGGCTAAGAGCCGGACCTACGCGAGGTTACGATTCTCTGCTTCGGTTACACCATGTGGTCCAGCATCAATGCACCACTCTTTCAACACGCCCTTCTACTGTGGGAATCGTGAGACTTGAATCAGGATCCAGCATAATGCGACACCACACTGTGAACGGGGACTGTCTGACAGCCCTGCGAGCCCGCCACGGAACAGCCCATCGAAATTGGTTTAGATATCCTGGTCGCTGGTGTCGACTTTCGTGCTGCGCCAACCGCCCGCCGCTTTGACGTAGAACTCGCCTTTGCTCAGGCGTGTGAGGTATTCCTTCGTCGCGCGCGCAACACGCGGTGACAGTGCCAACGTCCCCAGCAGATTGGGGACGGCCATCAGGGCCAGCATCGTGTCGGAGAAATCGATCACCGGTCCCAGACTCCAAATGGCGCCCATGAAGACACAGATCACGAAGATTGCTTTATAGGGGAGAACGGCTTTCTCGCCGAAGAGGTACTCGGTGCATTTCTCACCGTAGTAACTCCAACTGATCGCTGTGGAGAACGCAAACAGGAAGACGGCGGTCGCGACAAACAGCCGTCCAAATCCCTTCATGCCCGAATCGAACGCGGCCACCGTCAAGCGAATGCCGGTCACCTCGCCACCGGTGACGGCGGGATCTTTCCATAATCCGGAAAGCAAAATCACAACCGCGGTCATGGTGCAGATCAAAATGGTATCAATAAACGGCCCCAGCATTGCGACGACACCTTCGCGGATCGGCTCGTCGGTCTTCGCAGCCGAATGTGCAATCGGAGCCGACCCCAATCCCGCTTCATTTGAGAACACCGCACGCCGGACACCGCCCACGAGCACTTCACGAAATGCCACCCCCGCAAATCCGCCGACCGCCGCCGTGCCGGTGAAGGCATCATGCACAATCCGCCAGAGCATGTCGGGGACTTCCCCGAGGTTCATCAGAATGATGGCAGTGGCGCCGAGAACATACACAATCGCCATGAACGGAACGAGCTTGCTGGCGACTGCCCCGATACGCCTGATGCCGCCGATAATGACCGTGGCAACGCCGATCGCAAACACAATCCCCGTCAACCAGACCGGCACTCCATACTCTTCGAAGAGAATGGCCGCTGTCTGATTGGATTGGAACATGTTACCGCCACCGAACGAAGCTATCGCGCCGAGCAGAGCGAATGCGGCGGCCACAATCTTCCATTTGTTGCCCAACCCCAGACGGATGAAATACATCGGGCCACCCGACGTCACGCCGCGCTCATCCACCTTGCGGTACATCACCGCCAGCGTGCAGGTGGTAAACTTGGTGGCCATGCCGAAGAACCCGGCGACCCACATCCAGAAGACCGCGCCCGGACCGCCCATCGTCACCGCGACGGCCACGCCCGCGATATTGCCCAGCCCGACAGTCGCCGAGAGGGCCGCGCTCAGCGCCTGGAGATGGGAAATCTGGCCTTTGTGTTTGGGATCATCGAACTTACCGGCGATGACCTTGATTGCATGGACGAAGGTGCGCAACTGCACACCATACATGCGAAACGTGAAGAAAATCCCCGCGCCGATGAGCAGGATGACAAGAGGCAACCCCCACGCATACCCTGCAGCAAGACTCAGTATTTCAGCCACTGACATGAAGGATTACGCACAGAACGGCAGTGAGGATGCCGTCATCCATCGGGTGATCATTGGTTGTCGCGTATGGAGTGTCTCAACCGTTGCACGGCTGAGGCTCCGTTGGAGCATCGCATTCACGGCGCCCAGTGTACCCCCGAAGGGGAGAAAATACAACGGGTTTTTGGGGTGAGTGCGGCCATCGGTTCACAGACACGCTGCCCCGAAGACGCCAATCCCCGATCAATACCGACCGGGTACAGGTCGGCACGATCGGGGACAGCAAGCGGTATCAGATGCTGTGCCAGGATCCGTGAGGCATTACTTCATTCCGCCCGGAATGTGGTTCACGTCAAACTGCGTTGGCACAGGCAGAGCCAGCGTGACGCACTGTCCCAACGTCGGTCCGCAGACCGTCATGCTGGCATTGGCGGGTGTGCAGCGGTCGCGCGTTGCGGTGTAGACGTAAGCGTTGCCCGTCGAGGGAAAGGACAGCCGGCCACGTGTTTCCATGACGCATCCGTTGCCGTTCGTGTGTTCGTAATAGACGGTGTGGATGACCTCGTTCATATCCTCGCAGTCAACGATGAATGGGAGTGCGGTGTCGTCCATGAAAATGTTGTTCGGCACAACCTTGCATTGTGCGATCACCTCCGGTGACTTAATGATCACCGGCTCGCGATTGAGGTTGTCTGCCGGACCGTTGATGTTCCCGGATCCATTCGGGGAACACGAGGTGAAAATCGCGATGGCGGTGACGATTGATAGACTGGCGGTGATTCGTCGCATGAGATGCATTCGGACCCTCCTCGGAGATGTGTGCTGCGACGCACGGGGGTGAACATTTCATTTTCTGGGAAGTGGGGTAGCACTTCCAATTAGCGGCTACGAAATCAGATGGATCTAAGTTTCAGGAGAAAACGTCAGAAATACGTTCGTTTCACCAACTAGCGCAGAAATAACATCGATGTAACCGACACCAACCACATACACCGACACCGGCCTCGCCTTACCGAACTAATGCCGCGGCGAGCGTCTATTGTCGGCAGCCGACTTTTTACGATGGACTTCGGCGCTACCGCTTCATGTACTTGTCGAACCAGTTGATGATGAACTCCAGCCGGGCGATCCGCCGGTCGGGACGCCCATTGCGCGACAACCCGTGCGGTTCCTCGGGGAAGCGCACCAATTCGGTGGTACGCCGGAGATACTTCAAGCGGGTGTACAATTGTTCACCCTGCTCAATGGCGCAGCGCAGATCGTTCTCACTATGGATAATAAGTAACGGTGTCCGAATGTTGTTAGCGTAGGTCAAGGGCGACATCCGTTCGTATCCTTCCGGATTCTCCCAGTACTGGCCGCCGAACTCATGACGCCACAGCCACCCGAGATCGGATGATCCGAAGAATGTCTTCAGCTCGACGACCGAGCGTTGTGTGACGGCGGCTTTGAATCGATGTGTGTGGCCGACAACCCAGTTGGTCATGTATCCGCCGTACGATCCCCCCGTGATTCCCATCTTCTTCTTATTGATGTACGGTTGCTTCTCCAGCCAGTCGGCGGCGGCCATGACGTCCTCGTAGTCGACTGTGCCCCACCCATTGACGATCGCTTCGGTGAAGGCGCGGCCACGGCCCTGGGATCCGCGCGGATTGGTGTACATGACCACGTAACCGTTCGCGGCAAAGGCCTGCATCTCGTGGAAGAAGGTGTAGCCGTACTGCGTGCGCGGGCCGCCGTGGACCTCAATAATCGACGGATACTTGCGGCCGCGCTTGAAGTTCGGTGGCTTAAGCACCCAGCCCTGGATCTTCGTATCGTTCGTGGATCGGAACGAGACTTCCTGTGGTTTGGCGATCAGTACCTCTTTCAACCAGTCGCCGTTGATTTTGGTGAGGGTGCGCGGACGCGGTGTCTTCTTGTCGAGATCGACAATGCCGATTTCGGCGGGAGCGGTATCGTCGCCGATCAACAGCGCCGCACGTTTCCCGCGCCGCCCGAAACTGATTCCCTGAACATGATATTTGCCGCCGAACAGCGGCGTCGGGATACCCCCGCGCCGAGGCATGGTGAATGGCAATGTCGCACCGGTATCCGTACCGAGAATGGTCAACGTCCGCCCATTGCGCGACCATTGCGGAGCAATCATGCCGAACCCTTCACCGGTATCGGAGATCGTGTCGTCGACGGGTTGACGATCGAACTTGGGCGTGAGATTCTTCGCGGCGGGACGGCCCTTTGATCCAACCACCCATGTATGCATCGGCACCACACCAAATGGCGAGTCGGGCTCGTCGTGGCCCAGATACGCAATCAGCTTGCCGTCGGGTGAAAACGACGGATGCTCGACCGGGCCTTCGGGTGTGGGAATGAGACGCGTTTTCCCACCACGGATCGGTACCGTGTACAACTCCATCCGATTCGGATCGCGGTCGGGATCCGGACGGCGATTGGTGACATACGCAACGGTCTTCCCATCAGGCGATATCGCGGGTGACATCTCCTCGAAACGCCCTTTGGTGAGCTGTGTGCCCTCACCCGTTTCAACATCGAACGCCCAGATGTGAAATTCGTCTTTCGGCAGAAAGCCCGCGCCATCGAGACGGTAGAACAGACGGGTGATGTGCCGATACACCGGGGTCTCGCGCTTCGGCTTCTTGCCATCGTCGGACTTCTTCTTCTCCTCGTAGCCCTTTTCTGTCATCCCCGGCGGGTCATTCTCCCGGTACATGCAGACGATGGTTTTCGAATCGGGCGTGAAGACCAGATCTGCAAACGCTCCGTCTTTCTCCACTAATGGCTTTGCTTCGCCCCCATCGGTAGGCAACAGGTGGATGCCGGGATGATCACCACGTTTGGAGACAAACGCGATGTACCGGCCGTCGGGCGAGAACGCCGGGCTCGAATCGCCGCGATCCCCGAAGGTCAATTGGCGTACATCGCTGCCGTCAACACGACACCGCCACAGATGTGAATTGTACTTCTTCTTGTCGTCCGCGGCAGTCTCGACCACAAAACAGATCGTCTCCTCGTCAGGGGAGAGCACGGGAGAGCGGACAAATTTGATCCGAGCAATATCATCAAAACTGACGGGACGCTTCCTGGTGGTTCGTTTGGCCGGCACGTTCTCCTCCTATGGAATCGAAATCACTGGAACCTCGGCATTGGGGCTGAGGTGCAACCTCAAACCAGTCGGGGAACATAAGGACCAGTTGCGGTGCACAGAAGGGAAAAGGGTTCGCGCAAGGGCAATCCGCTGACACGGAATGCATCAGCGTGCCTCCGCCCCCTGGCTGTGTTGAAGTACTCGTACATCCACCGCCTAGGTGCGGCTCTTAGCCGCACCTACGCGAGCATATCTACGTGAGAACGCTGTATCTCCGGCCCAGACGCCAGGTGGGTGGCATAACTCTATGCCTGTCAATTCATTATCGCGCTGCCACTGGTGGGGGGAGGCGACTCAGCTAAATCGGAGCAGGGAACTCTTGGGAAAGAACGACAGGTTATATATATTGATTGACTCGCCCCATGAGGGGGTGCAGCAGACACTGATTGGCAAGGACACCAGACGGGGCAGACAGGCACCCTCACGAATCACTCCCACCGAGTGCCGCATCGAATCCAATATGACGATATGAGAACGGTAGGGCGCGTGGCAGCGTTCCAGCACAACCCGGACCCGTCCACACGCCGAAACGTCAATTGAAGAAGCACGAATGCATGGCAGCTGCCGGCATCCGTCGGTTGCTGTACTGCCAGCGGGGTAAATGACTCATGCAGAGACTTAGCATCACGTTGTCCGCGGTCGTTCTCATTCTATGCGGCATGGTCCTGTCGGTGACGGACTGTGCCCACGCCGGACGCATCGAACCCAACTTCGAACAGCTTTTGCAGACCGCCGGTCCGGACGAGATGATTCCGGTCATGATCCGTCCGGTCGGAACGGTAACCGGTCACTCACTGAAAAAGCAGTTGGCGACGGCCTACAAGACTCGCGGCGAGCGCCACCGGGCCGCGATCACAACGTTGAAAACCACCGCCGATGCTACCCAGCCGGCGATTCGGCGCGCCCTCGCGTCCAAGCAGTATGAAGGTCGCGTGAACGATGTCCGCAGCTTCTGGATCGATAATGTGATCACGGCCAACATGACGCCGTCGGCGATTGCCGAAATCGCCAGCCGCGCCGACGTCGATGAGGTTGTGTATATGCCCAGGGTCGAATTCTATCGCTCCATGGATGATTATGTCGACGGGTCGCCCGCCCCCGCGGGAACCGAGGCGTTTGACGCCGTTCCGGGAATCCGCGCCGTCCGGGCCGACTCGGTGTGGGCGATGGGCTATACCGGCAAGGGACGTCTCGTCGCCAGTATCGATACGGGCGTGGATGGTCTGCACAACTTCCTGAAGGATAAGTGGCGCGGGAACAACGGCTATTCACCGCAGGAAAGCTGGTTCCACCCGTTAGACAATTCCACTGTACCGCGGACTTTCCCAGGCGAGAGCGATCAACATGGCACATTCGTAATGGGGATCATGGTCGCAATTCAGGATTCGATGTTGCGCGATGATCCCGATCTGGACACGGTCGGTGTCGCCATCGAATCTCAGTGGATTACCGCCGGTGTGATCGATGTGACCGGCGCCAATATCCTGGAGTCTATGCAGTGGTGCGCCGATCCCGATGGCGATCCCAACACGGAGCTGGATGTGCCTGATGTTGTGAACAACTCATGGGGGGCGCCAGTGATTCATCCGATAACGGGCGTGCGAGTACCATATCCGTGCACCGATGTCTTCTGGAACGGAATCGACAACGTGGAGGCCGCCGGGGCTGTGATGCTCTTCGCGGCGGGTAACGAAGGCGTCTGGGGAGAGCGGACAACGCGCGATCCCGGCAATCGGGCTATAACCGACTTAAACGCATTTTGTGTTGGAATGATAGATCCTCACGATTCTGAGTTTCCCGCCCATCCTCTCTCATCGCAAGGGCCATCGGAATGTGACGGTGTATCGATCAAACCTGAAGTGGTGGCTCCTGGTGTAGCAATCCAAACAACGGCGCCAAACGGGTTTATGAAACAGGACGCACTGGGCACCTCCTTTGCCGTCCCGTATGTCTCCGGTGGTGTCGCGTTGATGCGTGAATACAATCCCAATGCCACGGTGGACCAAATCAAACAGGCGTTGATCGATGGCGCCACTGATCTGGGTGAGCCCGGCCCCGATAATCTCTACGGACATGGGTTGATCAACCTCAAACGCTCCATCGAGCTGTTGCCTCCGAATGATCAGCCCACACTGTATATCAAGCGGGATCAGTACCTGCGTCCGGGACCCGGTGAATCGACCGAGATGGTGATCACGCTGCGGTCGGCCGGGACGGAAGTGGACGATGTCATGGTCACTGTCGTCTCCGAAGATCCCCGCCTGGTCGTGGTCGACGGCATTGCACCATTCGGTGATTTTGTGTCCTTTGGTGATACCGCCAGCAACGCCGCATCGCCGTTTGAATTCGAAGTGAGTGAGACGGCGCTTGAGGGCGAGCGATTGAATCTGCGCTTCGAGATGACCGGATCGGGCGGCTATTCGCGGACTACACACGGCGCCATTCAGGTCGGCCCCACCCGGACGGACGATGTCTACACCCACGTCGGCGGCAACTTTGTCCTGAGTATCGCCTCGATGGGAATGTTCGGTATGCATCCGCAGAGTATCGCCCCGCGCTTTGGAGGGCTCGGGTATTCGTATCGCGGCGATACCGAGCAGAGCATGTTTGAAGGTGCATTTCTCGTCGGGATCGGACCCGACCAGGTGTCGGACAACGCGCGCGACGAGGGCTCATTCCCGGACTTCGATTTTCAAGTCGATCCGGGCGGCCAGTTGGAAATTACAACGGCCGGCTCCAGGTACGTCGAAGAGACACGCTCCGCATTCTCCGATGCGATCGCCGAGAATCCGATCGGTCTGTTCATCGTTCAGCGGACCTTCGTCAGCGATAATCCGGATGACGACGATTACCTCACGGTGGAGTATACCATTTACAACCGGTCGGGCGCCCCGATCGAGGATCTGCATGCCGGGTTGTATTTCGATTGGGACTTCCCTTGGTTAAACGGTGGTAATGATGGGGGTGGCTACGACCTGTTTAATGGTGTCGGGTGGATGGTCGGTAGCGGCGGATCACGGTATCGCGGCATTGCCGTACTCACGCCGCCCGGAGCGACCTCCTACCGGCATTTCCTGAACGACCCGGAAATCTATAGTCAGTTGATCGGTGATACGACGCGTTGGAATGGATTTACCAAAGAAGAAAAGTGGGACGCGATGACCGGCGGCTTCACGCAAACCGAACCGCCGTCGCCGCAGGACGGTTCCCATCTGATTGCCACGGGGCCGTTTAATATCGCGGTCAATGATTCGATTCAGGTCGCGTTTGCCATTATCGGGGCGAACTCCGAAGAGGACTTGCTGACATTCGCCGGACGGGCGCGGTTACAGTATGCCACCGGCACCGTCTCGGTGACACCCGGGTCGTTGAATTTCACCGCTCTTCTCAACGGGAATGACCCGGATCCGAAAACACTGACCATTAGCAACCTGACGGCGACGCAGGTGACGTTTGATGTCACTCATACGCCGGAGTGGGCGCTTGTCTCTCCGTTGACCGGGTCGATCCTCAATGGATCAAATACGCAACTCACCGTTGCTCCGGATACGGATACGCTGGGAGTCGGCACGTATGCGGATTCGGTTGTCGTGGTCACCGATGATGAGTCCCTCAGCCGGGCGGTGATACCGGTCACACTCACGATCGAAGCTCAGCAAACCGCACCGGTCGAGCCGAATCCATTCAATCCGGCGGAGGGTCCGGTCACCATGCGGCTGGCCGTCAATTCCGGGTTACCGGAACGCGCGACAGCAACGATCTATGACATTGCGGGGTTCAAAGTCCGCGACATTCGTGCCGACGAAGTGTCCCTCAGTGCCGGGATGGTGGAGGTCTTGTGGGATGGACACAACGACGACAAGGTGGTCGCAAATGGCGTCTATTTTGGTCACATTAAAGTCGAAGTGGATGGCGGTCCCGGCATTGACAAAACCTACACAATTGTGCTGAAGAAGTAGAGAAATCCGTTTTTTGCGCGCCACGCACGTTCTTACTTTCATAGCTTGACTGGCACAAAGAGCCCGCCGCATGGCGGGCTCTTGTTGTTGATGAAACTTCGTGATACAATTCCCGTGTAATGTTCGAATGACAAACGTCTGTCTTCGATCCAAGGAGGTTCAAGTGACGAAGCATCACATGCATGCGACCCGGTTGTGTCTCGGGCTGATCAGCGCTCTGGTCATGGTGGCGTTTGCCACCACGGCGTTGGCGGCTCTTCCATCACTCATTCCTAAAGAAGTAATATTTGGGAATCCTGAACGTGCGCAGGCCCGCATATCGCCGGACGGGACGATGATGTCGTACCTCGCGCCGGTTGACAATGTTCTCAACATTTGGGTGCGGACGATCGGCGAAGAGGATGATCGCGTGGTGACCAATGACACGCTGCGCGGTATTCGTGCACACTACTGGGCGCAGGACAACAAGCACATCATCTATCCGCAGGACGTGGGTGGTGACGAAAACTGGCACGTCTATTCGGTCGACATTGAGTCCAAAACGACGGCGAATTTGACCCCGTTCGAGGGTGTGCGGGCCGATCTGGCCGCGATCGATCCGAACTATCCCGACCAGCTTCTGGTCACGATGAACAAACGTGACCCCACGGTCTTCGACATCTTCAACATCAACATCAACAGCGGCGAAGCCACGCTCGTCGGCCAGAACCCGGGCAACATCGTTGGGTGGATTCCCGACAACGACTTCAAAGTTCGCGGTGCGATGGAAACCACACCGGACGGTGGCTTCAATGTCTTGGTCCGCGATACCGAAGCTGACGAATTCCGGACCCTCCTCCACTGGGGACCGCAGGACGGCGACGGGACACCGTACGGATTCACACCCGACGGCGAAGGCCTCTACGTTGCCGATCCGCTCGAATCCAACGTCTCCGTGCTCAAACGCATCAACACGACAACCGGTGACGAAACGATTATCGCATCGGATCCGCGTGTCGACGTCGGCGGTGTGATGATCCACCCGACTGAGTATCATGTCGAAGCGGTGGCGTTCAACTACGATCAGGACCGTTGGCAGATCGTTGATTCGACCTTGGTGGATGATTTCGAGGCGATTCGCGATATCACGCCTGGGGAGTTTTCCATCGTCAGTCGCGATCTGGAAGATGACACGTGGCTGATTGCGTATTCGTCCGATGTCAAGCCGACTCAGTACTACAGTTTCGATCGCAACACGAAACAGGGAACCTATCTCTTCACCACGCGTCCGGAATTGGAAGAGTATACCCTGGCGCCGATGACGTTCGTCGAGATCGAGTCGCGTGACGGGCTGACGCTGCCGTCGTTTCTCACATTGCCGGTTGGTATCGAACAAACCAATCTGCCCATAGTGCTCCTTGTGCACGGTGGTCCGTGGGCACGCGACTACTGGGGTTACCATCCTGAAGTGCAATGGATGGCCAATCGCGGCTATGCCGTGTTGCAGGTGAACTTCCGTGGTTCGACCGGATTCGGTAAAGAGTTCCTCCACGCCGGCGACAAGGAGTGGGGCCGGAAGATGCAAAACGACCTCACCGACGCGGTGCGCTGGGCGATCGACCAGGGATATGCCGATCCCGAGAAGGTCGCGATTTACGGTGGATCGTACGGCGGTTATGCAGCGCTCGCCGGTGCGGCGTTTACGCCTGATCTGTACACCTGCGCGGTCGACATCGTCGGTCCCTCCAACATCATCACGCTGATCGAGTCGATTCCGCCGTACTGGGAACCGATGATGAAGCTGTTCTACAATCGGGTCGGTGATCCGAATACCGAAGAGGAAATGCTGAAGCAGCGGTCACCGTTGTTCTCCGCCGATAAGATCGAGATTCCGATGCTGATCGGGCAGGGCGCCAACGACCCGCGCGTCAAGCAGGCCGAGTCGGAGCAAATCGTTGCCGCTCTCAAAGCGAACGAAGCCTATGTCGAGTACGTGGTCTATCCGGATGAAGGCCATGGCTTTGCCCGTCCCGAAAACCGCCTCGATTTCTACGGCAAGACCGAAAATTTCCTCGCGCGTTATCTCGATGGACGCGTGGAAGAGTAGATTCACCACTGCGATTTCTGTAAGTTCAACCGGTCGGCTCACACCAGAGCCGGCCGGTTATGTTTTGGGGAGACTGTATGGAACGCAATGTTGCAACGGAACAGGCAACCGTACCGCTAGTGCCTCGCGAATTGTTTTTCGGAAATCCCGAACGTGTGCAGGGACGGATATCGCCTGATGGAAAACAGTTGTCTTTTCTGGCGCCGCACAACGGCGTGCTCAATGTGTGGATTCAGAGCATCAACGGTGACGATGCCCGTCCGTTGACCGATGACCACGGACGCGGGATTCATCTGCATCACTGGGCGTACGACAACCAACACATCTTGTACCGGCAAGATCGCAACGGGGACGAAAACTGGCACGTCTACGCGTGCAACCTGGACACTGGTGAGGTGCGGGATCTGACGCCGATGGAGAATATCCAGGCAGCTATTGCCAGTCTCGATCCCGCGTTTCCCGATAAGATTCTTGTCCAATTCAATAATCGCGATCCGCAACTCATGGATGTCTATCGCGTGTCGCTCAGCACCGGTGAGATGACACTGGTGACAGAGAATCCGGGTGGCATTGTCGGCTGGATTCCGGATCATGAGTTCCGGTTGCGTGCGGCCTATGCAGCCAGCCCCGACGGTGGTTTCGATCTGTTGGCGCGTGTGAACGAAAGCGATGAGTTTGCCACACTGGTGCATTGGGGTCCCGAGGATGACGGCCACCCGTATGGCTTCACGCCAAGTGGCGGCGGCATCTACGTCGGTGATTCGCGCGGCGCCGATACCATTCGCTTGAAGGTGATCGACATTCCATCGGCTGATGAGCACCTGATCGCTGAGGACACAAACACCGACATCGATGACGTGTTGATCCATCCGTCGCAGCACAATGTCGAGGCGGTCGCATTTCATTATGACCGCAAACGCTGGCAACCAATCGACGACGGTGTGCGCGACGACCTGACGCGTCTGGCGGAAACGCTCGACGGTGACATCGATATTGTCAGTCGTGATCTCGACGATCGGAATTGGCTGATTGCCTGTGTCCGTGATCGGGAACCGGTTTCCTACTACCACCACCGGCGCGGGACGGGAACGTCACTGCTGTTTTCGACCAAGCCGGAATTGCAGAAGTACACGATGGCGCCCATGGAATTCGTGGAGATTACGGCGCGCGATGGATTGACATTGCCGTCGTACCTGACCATCCCAGCGGCGTCTGCCGGAACGAATCTGCCGATGGTGCTTAACGTGCATGGCGGCCCGTGGCATCGGGACACTTGGACCTTTCACGGCGAAGTCCAATGGTTGGCCAATCGCGGGTACGCCGTGTTGCAGGTGAATTTCCGCGGCTCGACCGGATTCGGGAAATCATTTCTGCACGCCGGCGACAGAGAGTGGGGCCGGAAGATGCAGCACGATCTCACCGACAGTGTGACATGGGCCATCGATCAGGGCATCGCCGATCCCGAACGGGTCGCGATCTTTGGCGGCTCGTACGGTGGCTATGCGGCATTGGCCGGCGCGGCGTTTACGCCCGACTTGTACCGTTGCGCGGTGGCCATGGTTGGACCATCGAGCATTCTCACGTGGATGGCAGCGATTCCGCCGTACTGGAAACCACTGATCAAGCTCTTCCACACACGCGTTGGCAATCCGGATGCCGAAGCAGAAATGCTCAAGGAACGCTCCCCGTTGTTTTCGGTCGATCAGATTCGCATTCCGATGTTGATCGGACAGGGCGCCAACGATCCGCGTGTACGTCGGGAGGAGTCGGAGCAGATCGTGGCCGCATTGAAGTCGAAAGGCCACGAGGTCGAATACGCATTGTACGAAGACGAAGGACACGGACTGTACCGTCCCGAAAACCGCCTGGATTTCTATGCGCGTGCCGAACGGTTTTTGGCGCGGCATTTGGGTGGGCGGTGTGAGGAGTGATGTACCAGAAAGCACAAGAACAGTATCTGCCATTCCCGCCCGCCGCGGCGCAAGAATTCGATTCAAGTCTGGGCGAGATTGAAGACACTGGATCCCCGCTTGCGCACTTCGCTCTCGCGAAGTGCTTGCGGGAATGACAGCGATTGAGGAAGCCCATGCCCCCAACGCCCGACGATATCCGCGCGAATGTCGCTCGTTTCACCGACGAGCTGCACACCGAGTGCGCCCGTCTGAATCGTCCGCCTGACGACATTACCATTGTCGCGGTGACGAAGACGTTTCCAGCCGAAGTGGTAAGCGCCGCAACGAAGGCGGGGCTGACGATTTTCGGGGAGAACCGTGTGCAGGAAGCCAAAGCGAAAATCAGCCAGGTGCAATCCCCATGGCCGGTTTCCTGGCATCTGATCGGCCATTTTCAAACAAACAAAGCCAAAGATGCCGTGGCGTTGTTTGATCTGATCCATTCCGTAGACCGTCCCGATGCCGCCGATGCGTTGAATCACCGCGCCGAGTTGGCGGACAAGACACAGGACGTTCTGATTCAAGTCAACACGACCGCCGAAGCACAAAAGTCGGGCTGCGACCCAGACGCACTGGATGATCTTGTCGATTCGGTGATCCAATTGCCCCATCTGCGTCTGCAGGGGCTGATGACGATCGGACCATTTGTCGATGATCCCAAGCCGATCGCCGGCGCCTTTCAACTTCTGCGAGGGCACTTCGGGCGGCTGGCCGGTCGGGACCTGGGCACCGGTGTGATGCGTCATTGCTCGATGGGGATGACCGACGACTGGCGGATCGCCCTGGCCGAGGGGGCGACGATGCTGCGCATCGGCCGCGCCCTGTTTGGCGAACGCTCCTGAACGTGCCTCGGGCAACTTTCGCCGAAACACTCGTATAATATCCGTAACCGTTTGACCGTCCATTTGGCCCCAAGGAGCCATCCATGAGCCGTGCCTATACGATTCGTCCCGATGATATCCGTACCCAGGAATTCCGTTCGCGCATGCGCGGCTACGACCCTGCGCAGGTGCGCTCGTATCTCGAAGAACTCGCCGACCAGGTGCAGCACATGCACGTTCAGATGCGGGATCTGCGCAACCGTCTCAGTGATGCGCAGCAGCAATTGGAAACGTCGCCGGGCGGTGAAACGACGGATGTCTCGATCCCGGCACCGCAGGTGAGTGAGGACTACCATCAGGCGGCCCGGGCCGATGCGCAGGACGTGCTGGCCAAGGCACAAAAGGAGGCGGATGCGCTCATTGCGAATGCCCAGGCCGATGTCGACGAGTTGCGCAAGGAAATCGCCGATCTCAATGCCCTGCGTGAGCGGATAGTCTCTCAGATTGAAACCCTGCTCAACTCGCAGTTGGAGCATCTCGACCATCTGCGCAAGAGCCAACGTGATTCCGACGATCAGAACGCCCCCGAGGCGCCGCCGACACTGGCCAATCTCGACGATACCACGCCGCCGGTGTGATCATTTACTCAAGACCCGTCTTGAATTTCACCGCCAAGTGTCCATATTCGCAGCATCCGGCAGACGCCGGCGTAGTGGGATGACTGATTGGCGCACCTTTAAATCCGGAGACTGAGATGTCCGACCGTTCCAGAGAGATTGCCGAAGCGACCGCCGCCGTACGTGCACAGACCGACGCTGAACCGACCATCGGGATTATCCTCGGGACCGGGTTGGGAAAACTCGGCGACGGGATCGACGTCAAGCAGAC
>WJJR01000253.1 GCA_014729565.1 Candidatus Zixiibacteriota bacterium
ATTGATGGCATTACGGAAGAAGATCCGGGCGAACGACTTCGCCAGCACTGCCTTAGCGCCGGAGAGCTTGATGATCACGGGCGCCTGCTCGCGCGATGATCCCATGCCGAAGTTGTCGCCGGCGACAACAAAATCGCCTTCTGTCACATTACCGGCATAATCCTCGCGGGCATCTTCGAGCGTGTGCTTCACCAGCTCCGGCATATTCGTCAGCAGATGCGTGTACCGTCCGGGAAAGATCAGGTCGGTCGAAATGTTGTCGCCAAACAGCCAGGCGCGTCCTTTGCTCATGCGGGAACTCCTACTTCACGGGGATCGGTGATAACGCCGGTGAGCGCCGATGCGGCGCAGGTGGCAGGCGAGGCCAGATAGATGAACGCCTCCGGGTTACCCATACGTCCTTTGAAATTGCGGTTCATGGTCGACAGACAATTCTCGCCATTGCCCAGAATACCGGTTTGCACACCGGGGCAGGCGCCACAGCCCGGCGAATTGACCAGGCCGCCGGCTTCAACAATCGTCGTCCAGATATCTTCCTTCATACCCTGCAAATAGACCTGGCGCGATGCCGGTGTCACAACAAGACGTGTCCCTTTGGCGATCTTGTTACCCTTCAGCATTTCCGCGGCAACACGGAAGTCTTCGATCCGTCCATTGGTGCAGGTGCCCATGTAGATTTGGTGAACCTTCGTGTCTTTGACTTGCTTGTCGGTAACGCCGACAACACGGTCGACATTATGCGGCATCGCGATCAGTGGTTCCAGCGATGACGCGTCGATCGCCATTTCAAAACTGCATTCGGCGTCGAGATCGCCGGAAAGCGGTTTGTAGCCGTCGGCTCTCCCCTGCTGTTCCATGTACTTTTTGGTCATCTCATCGGAGGGACACAGTCCACACTTCGCGCCCGCTTCGACCGCCATGTTCGGCAGCACGGAGCGGTCGGGGATCTCCCAATTGTCAACGGCGTCACCGACAAATTCCATCGACCGGTAGGTTGCGCCACCCGAGCCGATCTGTCCGATGATGTGCAGCATCACGTCCTTCGAGTACACGCCGTCGGACAGACGACCGTTGATCACAAAGCGCATTGTCTCAGGAACACGCAGCCACGTACGCATCAGGTACATCGCGACGGCCACGTCGGTCGATCCCATGCCGGTGGCGAGCGCCGTCATGACGCCGCCCATGCAGGTGTGCGAGTCACCGCCGATGATGATCTCACCGGGGTTGGCATACTTTTCGACCATCACCTGGTGGCTGATCCCCTCGCCGACATCGATTAGTTCGACACCCCACTCGTCGGCAAACTCGCGGATCGTTTTCTGCTCGTTAGCCGAGTTAAAAGTTGAACTGGGCGAGGCATGATCCAGAAAGAAGCGGACCTTGGCCGGTTCCTTGAATCCGGTAAAGCCGAGATTCTGCAATTGTGAAATCGCCAGCGGTCCGGAAAGATCGTGGGCAAAGACCTGGTCAACCGGCGTCATGATCAACTGTCCCGGACGGACCTCTTCGCCAACTCTTTCGGAGAGAAGGCGTTCGACAAGTGTCATAGACATAGAACGGAACTCCTTGTTCACACTAAGATGCCCTCGCCGGGCATGAATTCACGGAGTATACGCGACCGGCGGTGGAAATTCAAAGGATTACGAAATTAGTCTTTGATCGCCCGGTAGGTCGCATTGAGCAGTTCGACGGCGGGGAAGGACCCCACTTTCCGGGCGACTCCCGCCTCGAAGGCGCTATCACCGGCATCGCGGATATTGATGAACCACTGTTTCCAGCGACCGTCGAAATTGACCCGCCAATGCGCATATTCGGGGTCCCAGAACATCCGTCCCTCGGCTTCGGGGTAGTTCTTCTCGGTCCAACGTACCGTATGGAGGCTGTCGCTTTCACCCATGGAAATCAGGCCGATTCCGAATGACACCACGTCGCCCTCATCGTCATCGACAAGTGTGCGGCGAATGAAGAGTGCATTCTCCACAGCATCGTATTGCACATGAACCGTGT
Organism: Candidatus Zixiibacteriota bacterium; assembly: GCA_014729565.1. Taxonomy (GTDB): domain Bacteria; phylum Zixibacteria; class MSB-5A5; order WJJR01; family WJJR01; genus WJJR01. The sequence goes on from WJJR01000253.1 coordinate 2,011, forward strand.
CAGTGTAATGCGATTTGAACATCGTTGCTTCACCGACCCAGGTTTTCCCATCAGGCCCGGCGAAGAACGCGGCCAGGTCATGACGAAATGGCTCGGGCAACAGTTGGGCATTTGCCGATGCCGCAAACGACAGTAGAACAAGTGCTGCGATCAGGAATGTGATGCGTCTCAACGTCATAATCCCCCATCGGGTGAATGTACACATATCATTATACAATTGAGAGTTCCGGGAGTGAAGGGGGAAATGGCTGTCTGCTGCAGGGTGGGTGATTCTCGATGCGGCTCGGAACGAGCCGCATCGAGGTTCACCCACCATTGGAGGATGCGTTGAAGAGTTCTGTTAGGCTCCGTCGAAGGTGCAGACAGGAGGAGGTTGTTCTACAAGTTCCGCGGGGCGGGCGCACAGGGGCACCCGACACACACCATATGGGTGTTGTCAGGTGCCCGGCGCACTAGCGCGTCAGAATATCGATCATGTCTCGGCTCGCCGTGTTCATCCCAACGAATGGAGGGGCACCTGACCTACAAGGGTCGGTGGATCACGCGGCCTACTCCCCGATCACTTGAACGAACACCCGTCGCTGTCGCGAGCGGTTATCAAAATCCAAAAAGACAATCTGCTGCCAGGTGCCGAGAACCGGGGCTTTCGATTCGACCGCGGTGGTGAACGTGGTACCGACGAGCGCGGAACGCAGATGCGCATACCCGTTGCCATCGCCCCAGGTCGCATCGTGCTGGTATGTCACATTTGATGGGATCAGCTTTTCCATGAGCGCGGGCACGTCCTTCTGCAAACCCGGCTCGTATTCGATCGTCGTCACAGCAACGGTCGAGCCGATTCCGCAGACGCTGACGATACCGCTGCTGATGCCCGATTTCTCGACGGCGGAGCGGACCTTGTCGGTCAGGTCGACGATGTCTCCGTCGCCCTTCGTTTTGAATTCGATCATATCGGAGTGAGTCATAGAACCTCTCAACTGTTATTGCGCGGCCACAGTGTCGCCGCCGAACCGTACTGCTCGCTCTTTCCCTTGGTTACGAGATGGCGTTTGATTTTGCGCGTGGAGGTTTTCTCGAACGGATCGCGCTGAATCTCGAAGGTGGCGATGCGTTTGAACGGTGCAAGCTTGTCACTTTCGACGCGGACAATGGTCTCAATCGCTTGACGCAACGCATCGTCATCCTTCCATGTCGCTGAATCATTCTCGCGGTACCAGTCGGCATCAGGCACAATCACCGCGGCGACTGTCTCACCGATCTTGCCCGGCCGCGACTGCCCGTAGAC
>WJJR01000254.1 GCA_014729565.1 Candidatus Zixiibacteriota bacterium
GACGAACGGGCGTGTTGAAAAAGTCGTGTGTTGACTCCAGACCAGACGATGTAACTGAATGATGCAATTATAACCTCGCGTAGGTGCGGCTCCTAGCCGCACCGGTCCGGCTAAGAGCCGGACCTACGCGACAAACCTATAGGTTTTTCAACACGCCCGAACGTCAGTGGCACCTGCACCCACAACAGAAACTCCGTTCACACAGTGGTGGGCAGAATCCATCCTACAACAAGAACGGGCGAGTCGCAACCCGCCCGTTCTCACAATTGACCTGTTGTGTATTCCCAACTACTTGCGCGATTCGACCAGCGCCCGGAAATACTCTTTGATTGTTTCCTCATACTCCGGCGGGTAACCCTCTTCCTGGTACCGGGTGAGGATGCGATCGTAGTCTTCGTCGGTGAGGCCGCGCATTTCATCGAGCGGTCCCGGCGATGCGCGCAGGATATCGTCACCAAAGCGCGCCTTCCGCTGCTCCTTATAGTCCTGCTTCTCGAGCGAATGTTGGAAGTCGAGCATGCGGGTGTAAATCTTCCGCTGACGTTCACGCGTTTCCTCGGTCACTTCCGACTCTTCCATCGCTTCGACCACGCGCTTCATTTCTTCGGCCAGATGATCGAGACGTCCCAGCATATCGTTCTGATCCTCACCGATATCGGAATGAACGTCCTCAACACCCTTACGAATCGCCTCCTGCTCGGCTTTCAAACGCGACAGCGCCTGGCGTTCCGATTCGCTCATGCCGGGCTGCTGCCCCTGTGCACCCTGGCCGGGCATCTGCTGATTGAGACGGCCCTGGCGCTGAGCGAGCGACTGCATCTTGCCGAAGGCCCCCTGCTTGCCGGGTTTCTCGCACATGCTGCCGCCCTTGTTGCACTGGCTGTTGTTCTTGTTCATTCCTTCGATGATCTGCTGGGCGGTGCTGTTCAATCCGTACATCGCGTCGCCCTGCGAGTGACGCGCCGATGAGCCGCGCCGTTCCGACAATGACTGCGCCGCTTGACCCATCTGTTCGAGCGACTGATTGATCGACCGGCTGAGCCCGCCGCCAAGACAGGTCGACTTCTTGGCGATCTCACCGATGTCCTGCGACAACCGTTGAGTCGCCGACCGCAGCGCTTCCTGCTGTGCGGCCATCTCGCGCAGCGACATCGAATTCGGATCGAGCTGTTCGGTCTGCGACAGCAGGTCTTCCTGTCCCTCCGAGAGGTACATCGACTTGTCAAGCGCCTCGCGCAGTTCCTTGGCAACCTGCTGCTGCAAGCGCGACGCCATCTGGCTCTGGAACTCCTTCATCTCTTCGAGCAGCGACGCCATTTCCTCTTTGCTCTCGCCGCCTGACTTCTGCGCGCCCTGCTGATCCTGATTCTGCATGCTCTGCGACGCCTGCTGCATCTTCTGCGGCGCGCCGCACTGGCCGGCCGACTTGCAGAACTCACTCACCTTCTCGGGTCCCGAGACCTGGTTGGCGGTCAACAGCGATTCCGCGGCTGCCATCTCCTCGGCAAACTCCTCGAAGTTCTCTTTCAGGCGGTCCTGCGACGGCGCCAGGTTTGGCAACTGTTCTTTCTGTGTATGGCCCGCCTCGTCGTTGATCGATTCCTGCTGCTTGACCATTTCTTCGAGACGGCGCACAAAGGCGTCGACTTTCTGTTCCGCCTGCAGGCGCTTGAAGTAGGCAATCGTGCGGTCGAGACGTTCGAGCATGTCCTCGGTCGACATCTGCATTTCATCGAGCGCCCGCTGGACTTCGTTCGGATCGAGTTTGTCCATCGCCTCCTGCAGCTTGCGCATCGACTCTCTCATATCCTCGGTGGCGACTTCCTGGAACAACTCCTGCGCTTCGGCCATCTTCTGCAGCATTTCCATCGACTGCAACCGCTGTTCCTGCGCCTGCTCGAGATTCTCCTGCAGGTTCTCGGCGATCTCATCGAGCTGTTTCTCCAGCTCATGCCCCTTCGCCGCGACATCCTTCAGTTCTTCCTGCTTTTCCCAGTCGATCTGCTGCTCGTTGGCAATCTCCCGGCGCAGCTCTTCGATCTGCTTCGCCAGTTCGCGCTCGCCCTCGAACACTTCTTCCAACGATTGGATGCCTTGATCGCGCTCGTTTTCGTATTCGGCGATCATTTCATCGAGCGACGGCAACCGCACGGTGTACGTCTTGCTCGTCGCGGTCTTCGGACCGTTGTACTGATCGTTGTCCGTGACTTCGACATAGTAATGAATCATGTCTTCGGGCAGCAGGCCCCAACCGGCCAGATCCCAGAAGTGGCCGGTCTCCAACCGCTCGCCCTGGAACGGTGTCCCGGGAATTTCGAACTCACGCACTGCGCGCTCGCGTCCTTCCGACACCCAGCGCGTGTGCAGCGTCATATCGGAGAACCCGTAGTCATCGCGCGCGACAATCTTCAGGTCGACCGCCATGTTGTCATCGAGATCGACATTATGCCCGGGAAAGGCGATTTCCACCGACGGTGAACGATCTTCGCGCGACACAATCGGGTACTCAATCGGATGCGGATTGGTGCGTCCGCTTTCATCGACCAACTGGAAGTGGTAAGACCGGTTCTTCGTCACCGTAAATTCCACGGTCGCCGACTTCGACTTCACTTCCAACGGTTCGGTGCCGCCGTCGGAATACTTCATCGCCGCGGTGGCCAAATCGCGATTGCTCTCCAGGCGCATTTTCACGACCGACCCGACCGGCGCATTGATCGCACCGTCGTTCTCATCGAACACCGTCGGTTCGACATTGGTGTACTTCGGCGGGAAGACCTCGACACGCAACGCGTTCACACGCGGCCGGTCGACGGCTGTCACTGCGTATGTCGGCGAGGTCAACTCACCGGCGGTCACGTAGTATTCGAAATCATGTTTGATCTGCGGGAGGACCTGGCGGAATTCCAACGCGTCCTTGTCGGACCCGACATTGCCCGCGCCAACCGGCGGCACCGGATCCATGATGCGCCAGTCGCCGTCGAGTGTGCGATGGTGAATCGTCACCGTGCGCGGCAGGTCCTGACCATTGACCCGTGCGGTAATCTTGAAATCATCAAACTTCACCGCTTCCACCGAACCCGGCTCGACCTGGAGCCCGTACGGAATCGGTGGGGCAAAATCAGTCGTCGGGTTTGAATACGCTTCAAACGACCGCATCGTCAATCCGGGGAACAGCAACCCAATGATCAGCGCCGCACCCAGTCCGATACCGGCCCAGCGCGCCGAGCGCTTGACCCGTTCGCGATCAAGAGCATGGTTGAAATCGTAATCGCGGCAGAGTTCGGTCGCCTGGCGGACGGTCAAATCGACCAGCGCCAGTGAGTAATGCTCGGGGTTGTTGCGGGCATGGTTGGCCAACTGAAGCGCGGCGATAAGCCGATTCTTCAACTCGGGATGCTCCCGCTCGACAGCCAGGGCCAAATGGGTGGGCTTCGGCGCCAAAACCGTGGTCTTCAACACAGAATAGACCAGCACGCCAAGGATACCGGCCCCGATCAGGCCGATAATCGCCACGCGCAGAGTCACCGACGGGACCGCCAGCGCCATCACCAGTGTGAGCGCCACAAAGGCAAGGCTGATCCCCGCCAGCAGGACGCCTACATGAGATGCCCACGTCAGCGTGATCGCCTTTCGGCGCATAGCCGCAAGTTGCGCAATGAGTTGGTCATATCCGGGCATGGGTGACATGGGGACTCCTTAAAGTAGGTAATTGAACATCGTTTTCAATTTCAGCCGGCAACGTGCCGGGATGCTACAACGTTCTACGCATCAATACCTTATTCGGTTTTAACCGAATTTGGATTGACCTGTTTCCGGGAAAATGAGATTTCGGCCAACGCCGGTATGTTCTTCATTATGACTGCACCCAGTCACGTCTGATCCGTAGTTGCCCGCCAGCTACCATAACACTCTAACGCGCAGTATGTTACCGCCTTAACAAGTCCGGACTGCCTTTCCGATGGACATTGCGTTTGACAAGCTGCATCCTGGCGTAAAGCGGAGGACACGATGATCGGTCGAGGATCCAAGACATTGGGATCGGCTCTTGCAGCCGCACTGATCCTCATAGCATGCTCGTCGTGCACAGACGACGAGTGGCCCAAATCAGCCTGCATGGAACCGGAGACTCGGGGACAGTCGGTCCAGTTCCGTCGCGACTACCAGTATGCACGGTATCGCTTCTTTGATATCGGGCGCATCGGCAATGAGTGGTTTTTCCAACCGGGCGATATTGTGCTCCAATTTGAGCTTTACGAACTAATCAGTAGTCCCGATGTGACGCGCAGCACAGGGGGCGTTGCGTACGAAGATGTGCGTACGCCCGGGAGCTTTGAGTACGTTGCCCCGATTCGTGGGCGCTTCGAGCAGCTTGGCTCCAGTGGATCCGAATGGGTGCTCGTCACCGATGATCCCACCCGTGATCTCCCGTACCTCAGGTTCATTAATCCGGTACCCAGAATTGAAACGAAGACCCTCGCCTATCGGATGGACATCAACCGTAATGGCAGCATCGTGTCGTTTGGAAGTACCGATGGCGATTCACTTCAACTGCAACTCTTAAAGCTGAACAATCCCTCGCCGGACGATCCCTTTTGGGACGCTGCGTGGAAGAATGTGTATGATCTGGGACTCCGTCATATCGACTACAACGAATTCCAGTTCGACATCTACAAAGGCCAGCCCGGCGATGAGGCAAATCCAGCCAACCAGAATCATCAAAATGGCGTTGCCTATCTGCAGATCCTTGGACTCGACCGCCGCAATCAATCGGGAGCATTTGGTGCTGATGGCCGTATCGACAACAATCCGGCCATACTCGATCTCGAATCGGGACTGGTGATCTTTCCCGACCGGCGTCCGTTCGACACGGATGTCGGGTATTCGCCAATCCCGGCGTTCCGAGACTCGACCCTCAACGATCGCGTTCCGGCAATCTACGAAACCGGCAATTACACCGAGTTGCAGAAGCGCACCACCTACTACTTTCGCCTCGCCCTCAGTCAACGGCAAGCGGAGATCTACGTCGGGCATCCCTACCTCGTGCCCGACTCCGAGATCATCACGTACAACGGCCGTCGTCTGATCAAAGACACCGACTACGAGATCGATTACGAATTCGGAAATGTGACACTGATCAATGAAGCTTTGCTCGATGCGACCGGCGATCTGCTGATTTGTTACGCCTACTGCGGGTCGAAGCTGTAGGCACGAGAATCAATTGGAGACAGAATCCGGTGGCTCGGTAACGAGGTCCAATAACGCAATGAACACCTCCATCCGCTGTCCCGCATTGTCAATCCACAAGCGGCCGTACTGGATGTTGGTTGAATCGGGACGACCGCTGACGTCTACGGCCTCGTACGATTCCCAGAGGGGAATGCGATAGGTTTTCCAGACAAGAGGAAGGCCGGTGTCACTGGTTTTCTCGGAACCGTCGACGACTTTGTCCCCGGGATCAGCAAGGTCGATTTCAAACGCGTAGTAGGCGTTCTCGAGATCGTTCTCTCCCTCTCCGCCGATGTCTTCTGTGTCCGGACGACCCAGCAGAAAATCGCTACTGTTACCCTCTGTTCCATTGATACGCTCGACAAAGTTACGGGAATCGGAACTGAAGAACCAATCATCGCCTACCGGATCATTGATTTGTACGCCATTGGGTAGTGTCACGATACTGGTATCGGGGATACCGTCACCATCGACATCCTCTTGCCCACTGGGCACACCGTCCAAACCCACATCTTCAGCGTTCTCGAGCGTACCATTGCGATTGACATCTTCGGTGTTGGAGAGGCCGTCCAGATTAACGTCCTCGCTGATTCGTCCCAGATCGATGTGCAGAGTTCCCAACTGATCGTCGGTACTCCCAAATGTCCCATCGTCGTTGATGCTCAGTACGCCCATTCGGAGTTCAAGATAATCTGCCTGTCCCTGATCCCAAACGCCCCGCGGCCGCCCGTTCATGACCCCCGCCCAGACATCTCGGTGATTTTGCAGAGTGGAATCGAAGAGTCTGGATTCCTCTGGATCGAAACGCAATACCAGCACGTGCGTGCGATCTTCATCGCCGCTGCCAACGTCACGATAAATGTCAGATCTCTTGAACTGGTCGTAGGGGTTGTACCAAATCAGCGCGGGGTCATACAATCCTCGCGTTGGACGTGGTGCACGCAGAGTAACGTCGATTGGAGGTGACGCGATCGTCCATGATTCACGCAGAATACCGAGCGAATACCGTAATTGACCGGGGTCCTCGTATTTCACCGGGCAGGGGCAGTCATCACTGCACGACAACAAGAGTGTTACCGCCAGGAGTAATACAATCCTGAATTGCGATCGCATCCGTCACCTCCACTGAAAGAATGTCGCGCTGCCCTGATGCTTATAGTGATGAATCTCTAAAGCGGTTCCGTATGGGTGATGTCTATTGACACTTTAGGGAGACTTCGTATTCACGCAACGCCTACACCCCCCGCCCCGCACTCGAATGAATCAGATTCAAAAACTCCGCCCGTGTCTCCGGCGAATGGCGAAACGAGCCGAGCATATGGGAGGTAACCGCCACCGAATTCTGCTTCTCCACCCCACGCATCTGCATGCACAGATGCACCGCCTCCATCACCACGCCGACACCCAACGGTTCGAGCACCTCTTCGACCGTGTCGGCAATCTGCTTGGTCATCCGTTCCTGGACCTGCAACCGTCGCGAAAACAGTTCGACAACGCGCGCCAACTTGGAGAGGCCGACAATCTTGTGGTCGGGGATATAGGCCACGTGGCACTTGCCAAAAAACGGCAGCATGTGGTGCTCGCACAGACTGTAGAAATCAATATCGCGCACCACGACCATTTCCTTGTTCTCTTCGGTGAACAGGGCATCATTGATGATCGTCCGCGGATCTTCCTGATAGCCGCGTGTGAGGAAATCATACGCCTGGGCCACACGCTCCGGCGTGCGCTTGAGCCCCTCGCGATTAGGATCCTCGCCGATCTCTTCTAACAACTGACGAATTGTCTCTTCTTTAACCATCACCCACTCCGTTCAACAAACGGTGAATCGCATGCCGGATCAGTCCGGCGGATAGCAAAAAGAATTCTTGCGTGTCTCATGCAAGTGCACCCGCAGGGACGTGTGCGACGGCAACTGCGGCGCCAGCAACTCCCAGGCTTTGCGCACCAGGTTTTCGCCGCTGGTCACTTCATTCTGTCCGACGGTCTCATTCAGATTCACACAATCAAACTGCGGTTTGACAAGTCCATCGATGCACTTGGCCAGCCAGTCGCGTGCGATGACGACATGGTCGGTCAACGCGTCTGCACTGACAACAAACTCAAAACGATAATCGTGTCCATGACCGCCGGGATGAGCACACTTCCCGTAGATGCGATCGTTCTCGTCATCCGACAGTTCGGGCGAAGCCAGCCGATGTGCCGCCGAATAGGTCCGTGCGACACAGACGGAGTATGTCAATGGATCGGTTCGCTTACTCATCGCTCAATCTCGCCGGCACTCCGCCCACAAATCATTCGATTCAAACACCCGCACACGTGTCAACCGTCCGGCCGAGAACGCCCCGTCAAGTTGCTCAAAGATGAAACGCGCCAGGACTTCAGTCGTCGGGATTTCGTCGCCCAACTCGGGGACATCCATGTTCAGATTGCGATGATCGAGCCGTGTAATGATCCGTTCCTGTACCACCTGATCAAGTTCGGAAAGATTGATCAGCATTCCGGTTTTGGCATCGACCTCGCCTTCGAGTGTCACGTCGAGCATATAGTTGTGTCCGTGTCCGTGTTCGTTGGCGCAGGCGCCAAACACCTCACGGTTCTTCTCCGCGCTCCAATCATTGCGCCAGTACCGATGGCCGGCGCAGAAATACGCGCGTCGTGTGACGGCAATCATCCGACCTGATATCCTCCATCCACCACCAACGTCGATCCGGTGATCCACTGGGCATCCGGCGACGCCAAATACGCCACCGCCCCGGCAATATCCTCCGGCTTGCCGACTCGTCCCATCGGGTGCTTTTCACCGACCGAATCGAGGAATTCGCGCACTTGCTCATCGGTCATCCCCCGTTGGCGGTGAATCGGCGTATCGACGAACCCGGGTGCGACACAATTGACCCGCACCTCCGGCGCCCATTCGGCCGCCATCGTCCCGGTGGCGTAGATCACTGCCTGCTTCGAACTGGCGTAAGCCAGGCTGTTGGCGCTCGCCCCCAAAGCGGCGGTCGATGAGATGTTAATCACACACCCCGACGGTTTGCTTTTACGCAACAGTGGCAGCATCCTCTTTGCCAAGTCGGTCAAGCCAAACAGATTCACATCGTACATCTGCCGGAAATCATCCCATGCCAGTTCTTCGATCGACGCGCGGAAGTAATGCGCGGCATTGTTAACGAGAATGTCCAGTCTGTCCAACTCGTCGGCCACCCGCTGCGCAGTACGCACATTATCGTCGGCGCTGCTCACATCGCCCTCGATCACGGTCTTGGGTCCGCTGAGCAACGAGGCGGTTTCGTCCAGCTTCGATTGGGTCCGTCCATGCAACACCACATGCGCCCCCTCGCGCGAGAGCCGTTCGGCAATCCCGCGCCCGATCCCCGATCCGGCACCGGTCACCAGCGCAATGCGGTCGGAAAATACTCCGTCTGTCATCTCTGTACTCCTATCCGTTCACAACTCAAGCGGACTCATCGGGCACCGTAACAGAACCGCCTGCCTGAGGTTCCGACATACGCTGTGCCGCACGCCGCCGATTCAGGACAATACCAAGAAAGTACCCGATCGCAATCCCGAACACGTCGGACACCCAATCGCCCACCTCGGCATATCGTCCCGGAATCCACTTCTGGTGATACTCATCCGCTGCGGC
>WJJR01000255.1 GCA_014729565.1 Candidatus Zixiibacteriota bacterium
AGCATCGACCTCTATCACAGAGCGATGAGACGGACTGCCGACCATATCCGTACCGAGCTGCTGGTCCTTCGGTGCCAGAGCGGCGATGAGACTGGGTTCGAGGAGCTTATGAGTTTCTGGCAGCAGCGGATTCATCGCTATGTGTTGCGACGCGTTGGTGGCCATGACGACGCCGTCGATCTCGAACAGGAGATCTGGCTGTCTGTCGCCCGTAGTATTCGCCGTCTCGACGATCCGGCGTGCTTTTCGCAGTGGATTTACCGGATCGCGACAGGGCGATGTGTTGACTGGATTCGCCGCCAGCAGCGTGACCGTCGCATTAAAGGTGAAATAGAGACACAGCATGAGATGGAAAGCCAAACCCAGGTCACAGAAGACGACCGGGAGGCAACGATTACGCGGCTACGCTCGGCCATCGCAGAGTTACCGGAGGACGAACAGATGATCCTGACGATGTTCTATCTCGATGATGTGTCGACCCGCGACATTGCGCATGCGTTGGACATACCGATCGGCACAGTGAAATCACGACTTTATTATGCGCGCAAACATCTGCGCGCGACGATTGAAGGGAGCTCGTCATGAGAGACATTGACCGCAGCATTCTAGAGGCCCTGCGCCAGGATGATGAAGAGCTGTATCAGCACTTCGCCGCCGAGCATACGATGTTCCACAATGCGATGGACCTGTTTCGCGGCCGGCAGCGCTGGCTGGCGCTGGCGGGGGCATTTGCGATGATCGTACTGTTGGCGGTTGCCGTCTTCACGGTCGTTCGATTCTTACAGGCCGATACCGTGAGAGGCATGCTCCTCTGGTCCGCAGCGTTTTTGTTGTGTGTGGTTGGTGGCACTGGATTGAAGATCTGGGCGTGGATCGAGATGAGCAAGAACTCGATCATGCGTGAGATCAAACGCATCGAATTGCAGATGGCGCATTTGGCCAGAGAGGTGCGCGGGGCGGCTGGTTCGGAAACCAGTTGAATTTGTTGACGAATCGGTATTCACCCTAATGGATTACCCCCTCTCCCCCTTGGGGAGAGGGTTGGAGTGAGAGGTGACGTCAACGGTCTACCGCCAGCCGAATTCCCAATCCGACCAGCATTGTTCCCGCGACCGATTCGATGATCGCTTTGTTGCGGGGGCGGGCGAGTACAACTCGCAGGCGATTGATCAGCAGCACCAGGGCTGACAGCCACAGGATGCCCATCATCAGATTAATACCCGCCAGGACGAGTGGTTTGATGAATGGATCACTCGGTGCGATGAACTGCGGCAGAAACGATAGATAGAACAGCGCCACTTTGGGATTCAGAACATTCGATAAGAAGCCTTCGGAAAACGAACGGTACAGTGGTGCGGGTGTCGCGTGTTGATCAATGAATCCCTCTGTCGTTTTCGCACGATAGCTGCGAATGCCCGATCGAATCGACATCAGTCCCAGAAGCACGAGATACCCGGCGCCGATGTACTTGACGATTGCAAACAACTCCGTCGATTTGACCAGAATCACCGAGATGCCGAGCGCGGCAAATGTCCCGTGGACGATCAGGCCGCTGCAGATGCCGAACAACGTGGCAAAGCCGGTCGGGCGATGGCCCGAAAGCGAGTTGCGAATCGTAAGCATAGTATCATTGCCGGGTGTAATCGTCAGAACAATGGCGGCGATGAGGAATGTGAGCGTCGATTGATCCACCATGAAGTGCTACCTTTGTCGCAACGCAAACTGGACTAATACAGGCCGGTAAGAACACCTTCGTACTACGGAGACGGTGGCGGAAGGTCCGAGATTAAACAAAATGAGGCGACCGCGAATATTGCACCAGCAAATATGGTGCCAACGACGTAATAAAACTTGAGAGCCGTTGGACTCGAACATCTTACGACAGGGGGGGCAGTGTCCAGATCTCACACCATTCACCGCCTCAGAACCACCCTCAGACGTCTGGAGAACGACTCCTGGAGAGAATTGGCTGAGCGAGTCGACGACCTGGAAGCATGTCCCGGTTCGGATATTCCTCGCGAAAACAGGGATTACTATCTGAGAGAGGTCGGGCACACGCTGTCTGATATCATGACCTTCAAGACTCTCCACCGAATCCTCCCCTACCGCATGACCTACGGTCTTCGTCGGGCCATTGAAGAGGAGCACGAAGGCGCAGACCCCGTGCCCAAGCTGATGCTCAGGGCGGACCTCGCTCGCTCAAGCTCACGGCTTGTGCGTTGTTTTCACGGTTCGATGGAGCAGGTTGAAAAGTCGCTCGCGTCCCTTCTCTCATTGCACAAGATCACCCGCATCGAACACCTCACTGTCGTTCCAACCAGCAATGAGCGGGTGCTGATGACGGTGGTCGCAGTTGAACTGCGGAATCGGGATGACAAGTGGAAGGACGGGCGTTGAGAGATTGGGTCGTCTCTGAATATCCGAGTCCATTGGCCTCCGAAGCTATAGCAGTACTAGTGCAATAGGCAAAGCCATTGATATCCAGCGCCGTAGGCGCGAAACAGTGTAGCAACGGGCGTCAGCCCGGTGATGGCGGACACGACCATATTTCAGAGCCCCATAGGGGCGACACGGGATTCTCAAAAATGTAGGGTGGGTGCTCTGCACCCACCATTGGCGGCTACGATATTCTCATCTCATGGTGGGTGCAGAGCACCCACCCTACAAATGCAAAGGGCGAGTCACCGACTCGCCCCTACATCATCATTCGATCGCACAGGCACGGTTTAACCGGCCGATCTACCCTAAAAACGCTTCTTGTACGCGTGGCAGTACGGTTCCTTGCCGTTGTTCTCGTAGTAGTCCTGGTGGTACCGCTCGGCCTTCCAGAATGTGTCGGCCGGCGCGACCTCGGTGGC
>WJJR01000256.1 GCA_014729565.1 Candidatus Zixiibacteriota bacterium
TCGGAATCCCGGTCGCCATTTTTACCACCCTGGTGTTAGGCTTCATCAGTTTGGCTAAGCGCGGCCGCGAGTTGTACATCCGTCCGCTCGCAGGGATCTCGGCAGTCGATGAGGCGATTGGCCGCGCCACGGAAATGAACCGTCCCATTCTGTATGTCCTCGGATTGGGGGCGGCTGACGAGATCGGGACGATTGCTTCACTTACCATTCTATCACGCGTTGCCAGCAAGGTCGCGGAACATCGAACGGAACTGCTGGTCCCCTGCTACGATGCGGTCGTGATGTCGATTGCGCAGGAGACGGTCAAGCAGGCGTACCTCGATGCCGGCCGTCCGGATGAGTACCGCGATGATATCGTTTACTTTGTCACACAGGAACAGTTCGCGTATGTGGCGTCGGTCAACGGCACGATGATCCGCCGTCAGACCGCGACGAACTTCTACCTGGGTGTGTTCTTTGCCGAATCGCTGATTCTGGCGGAGACCGGTTCGATTGCCGGCTCGATCCAGATTTCCGGAACCGACCGGACGACGCAGTTGCCATTCTTCATTGTGGCCTGCGATTACACCTTGATCGGTGAAGAGCTGTATGCCGCGTCGGCCTATCTGGGACGCGAGCCGAAACTCTTGGGAACGTTGAAGGCACAGGACTACGCCAAGAGCATCTTTATGATCATGATGTTGGTTGGTATCCTGGCGGCGGCTTTCCAGATCGATACGATTGCGTCGATTTTTGAGATCACGTTTTAACGGCACACGACCATGAAACGCCAAATCCCACTGACGATCATCTTCATTCTTGGCCTGTTCATGGTCTTTCAGTATTTCGTGCCGCACGAAACGTCGGAGTTCCTCTACGAGTTTATCGCCCTCGACTGGCCACCGATCATCGGCGTGTTCGCGCTGGCCTTGGGCATTATTTCGCTCGTGCGTGTATCGATCAAACGGGTCCGCACGCGCGACGAGAACTGGCAGTATGCGCTCGTGACGCTGATTGGACTGGCGGCGATGCTGACAGCCGGTCTGCCGTGGTTTGGCGGGCAGACGTCGCCGGTGGTGCAGTGGCAATTCGACTTCATCATGCGGCCGATCACTGCGACAATGTTTTCGCTGTTGGCCTTCTTCATTGCGTCGGCGGCGTACCGTGCATTTCGTGCGCGTTCGGTGCTGGCGACGTTGTTGCTGTTGTCGGCGGTGATTGTGATGATCCGGTTTTTTCCGATGGGACCATTCACCGAACCCGCTGCAGCGACCGCCGACTGGGTTTTGAACTATCCGAATCTCGCTGCCAAGCGCGCGATCTTGATCGGCGTGGGATTGGGAATTGTTTCCACGGCATTGAAGATCATTCTGGGCGTGGAACGTTCGTACATGGGACGGGATTAATATGAACTTCTTCGAGAAAATGTTCGCTATCGACCGGCGCTGGGTGTATCTGGCGCTTGGGTTGGCGATCCTGATCTCGCTGCTGATCCCGTTCTCGATTCCGATTCCGATCTCCGAGGAAGCGCAGAACATTTACGACTACGTCGATCAGTTGGAGCCCGGCCAGGCGATTCACCTGGCCCTGGATTACGATCCGTCAACACTGGCGGAACTGCATCCGATGACGTTAGCGATATTGAAGCAGTGTTTTGCCAATGACGTCGACGTAGTGATCACGGCACTCCATCAATTCGGACCGGGAATGGCGGCGGCCGCCATTGATACGGCGGTGGCACGCCACGATGAGCTGACCGGCGAACAGATGGAAAGCGGCGAGGATTACGTGTTCCTGGGATATAAACCGTATCCCGCGCTGATCATCCTGGGGATGGGGCAGAATTACCGCATTCCCTTCCCGGCCGATTACTACGGTGTGATGCTCGATTCGCTGCCGATGATGCAGGACATTCAGAACTACGACGACGTTGAAGCGATCATCAACGTCTCGGGAACATCGGCCACCGACTGGTGGATTGCGTACGGGCAGGGACGGTACAACGTGCCGCTGGCGATCGGTGTCACCGGCGTTATGGCGACCGACTATTACCCGTATCTGCAAACGGGTCAGATTTTCGGCATTCTTGGCGGCCTGAAAGGCGCGGCGGAGTACGAGACACTGGTCGGTACACCGGGCAAAGCGGTCGACGGTATGAAGGTGCAGATTGTCGCGCACTTGATCATCATCTTGTTTATTGTGATTGGTAACATTGGGTATTTCTCGACGCGGAAGCGTCGTGGTGGAGCTGTCTAACGGTCATGGATTTTATGACGTCCGTAGGTGTATGGGTAGCGGCGTTTCTGACGCTGTCGATCTTTTCGTTCTTATATAAGGACAATCCCTTCTATAAGTTCGCGGAGCACCTCATGGTCGGCGTGTCGGCCGGGTACTGGGTGATTCTGCTGTTTTACAATGTCCTGCTGCCCGATGCCATTGACCCGTTGTTCACCGAAGGCAAGTGGTACTACATCATCCCGCTGATTCTGGGCTTGTTGATGTGGACGCGTCTGTTTAAGAAGACCGCGTGGATTTCGCGGTATCCATTGGCTTTCTATTTGGGTATTGCCACGGGTGTGGCGATTCCGCTGGAAATGAAGGCCAAGGTGATTGAGCAGTTGTACGGTTCGGTCGGTTTGGTAGCACAGATGCATGAAATGGACGCCGGGTTTGGTACGGTGATCAACAACGTCGTGATACTCATCGGCGTCTTCTCCTCATTGATCTACTTTTTCTTCTCCAAGGAACACACCGGCATCACCGGCCGGGTGTCGCAAGTCGGTATCGGCGTTCTGATGATCGGCTTCGGCGCATCGTTCGGCTTTACGGTGATGGCGCGTGTGTCGCTGTTGATCGAGCGCGTTCAGTTCCTGCTGTTCGAGTGGCTGAAGTTCGGCGCGTGAGTTTGTCTGGACAACAATTTAGAGCAAGTCCGTTCCGCTTCTCGAGGATGTAGCATGGCGGTCTCGCCATGCGGCAGGGGCGTTCGGCTCCGTTCCCCCTGAACGAGACGCCCGTGCTACGTCGGCCGCGAAGCCGTTGAAACGGTTTTTGAAGGAGTTGTGGGCAACGCCATTGCATCCGGCTGAAGGGCGTGTTGAGAAAGCCGCGGCATTTCCGTTTGCGTGTGGTCGTCGGGGCGTATTGAATACACCCTGTGCGCGAAACTGTCACGGAGACCGGGCGTACTCAGTACGCCCCTTGTAGGTAATTGTCTCGTCGATACGCGATCACGGCGAAGACTACCACATTTTCAACAGATCCTGAAGCCGGGTGTTCGTAAACAACAAGCCCGCCGTGGGCGGGCTTGCAGATGTCGGTTGGTCACAACGACTCAATACAGAAAACACGGCGCCGGTCTCGGTGCGCCCAGGAAGGCGTGAAGGATCAGTAGGTTCATATCGACGGCATCGAAGAACCCGTCGCAGTTCACATCGGACATCCGTTCATCGACGGGCGGCTGTCCGTTGAAGAAGAGCTGAGCGATCAGGAGGTTGAGATCCTCGGCGTCGATGAAACCATCGGCATTGATATCGCCACGAACGACGGACAGCAGCGCGCGGTAGGCGTTGACGCGCCCGGATCCGTGGTCATCGTCTTTGCCGGGATCACCAAGGTCGACAGCTGACCCGGCGAGCACGGTACGGATGTTCTCGTACGGCGCGCACCCGTTGAGCAGGTCGGGACGGCGGGACAGCAGCAACGCGGTGATCCCGGAGACCATCGCGCACGACGCCGAGGTGCCGCCCATACGGAAGGTGTAATCGATGTCGGCGGCATCGCCAATGGCGTCTGTCACGTGGGGATTCCAGCCCAGCGCACCGACCTGATCGTCGGTCCACACATCGCCGCGTGGGATGCCGGTGAACGGATCGGCATCGAGTCCCGTGGGCGCGACCACATCAAGCGCACCGCCGGTGCACGAATACTCCCACCGCACGTTGGACTTGTCGATCGCGCCGACGGCAATGGTCTCTTTCATGTTGGCGGGAAAGGCGACTTGTGATGGGCCGAAAAACTTGTTGGCGTAGTTGCCGGCGGAGAAGATGACCGCGACCCCACCGCGCCACCCGCCGGAGGGCCGGCAGGGATCGGTGACGTATGTGATGGCGTTGTAGATTTCTGTTATTGGGGATCGCCGATTGTACGTCCAACTGTTTGAGATTACATCTGCGCCAAGGGCGTAGGCAAGGTGGATTGCATTCGCAAGGGCGCGGGGATCGGCATTTATGCGTGCGTTTGCTGAGTCATTGGCGATTTTGATCCCCATGATATTGCAATTGGGACAGATTCCTGCAATACCAATTCCGTTGTGAGAGGCCCCAATAATCCCTGCACTTGCCACACCATGATTACTCCTTGCTCCAGGTGTGGCATTCGGATCGCCTATTGGAGGACCGTCATTGGGATTCCACTGGCCAAAATCCCACAGGGCTTGAACCCTGTCTGATGGCAAGTCTGGATGTTCAACAAGTCCATCGTCCAAAATGGCAACCTTTGCACCACCACGAGAGATACCCCATGCCAGCTCAGCATCAATATCGACATCAAGCAGGCCACCAGTCTGTCCGGTGTTCTTAAGGTAATACTGGAACTCGAAATACGGATCCTCAGGCACAGACTGAAACTCAGGCCGGGTATACATGGTGGCACTTGCCCATTCCACCTCCGGATACAGATGCAGTTGATTACCCAAATGAAGTGGACTGCTTGTGATTGTATCCTCAAGGGCGCACCACCAGTAATTGTGGCGGTAGTGACTGGAATCGACACGATATAATCCGATACTCTGTAACACGTCTTCGCAGGCTGATTGAGATAGTGATTCGTCAAACTGAATACTGACCAAATCTGTTACTGAAAAGTCAGCCTCCTCATCTACCAGATCATATACAGGAAAAACGCGGGCCACAAACGGATCCGGTAGGAGATCCGGAACAGCGGCTGCATAACTACAACCTGCATTAAGTGCGAACGTCATGCAGTGTCGACCGAGCTCTTGTGGTTCGATGGCGGCGTTCAAGCATGATTGATCGTTGAGGAACTGCCCCGCATCAAAACCTGCCACACTAGTATCGAGTTGTACTGTGATTCTTGTATCCGAAACTGTTACCTCGTATGTGGAATCTCCGCAGTAGTAGAAATCCTGACTGTACGTCTCCGTGCTTACTACGGTGATACAAA
>WJJR01000257.1 GCA_014729565.1 Candidatus Zixiibacteriota bacterium
AAGCAGACCATCAGCTACGAGACCATTCAGCATTTCCCGCAATCGACGGTCGAGACACATGCAGGACGGTTCCTGTTTGGTGAGCTGGGTGGCAAATCAGTGGTCGCGATGCAGGGACGGTTCCACTTCTACGAAGGGTACACCATGCACCAGATCACGATGCCGGTGCGGGTGATGCATAACTTGGGGATCAAGACCCTGATTGTGTCGAATGCCTGTGGGGGAATGAACCCGCAGTTTGTCGCCGGGGATATCATGGCGATCACTGATCACATCAATCTGCTCAGCAGTAATCCCCTGGTTGGCCCCAATCTCGACGAGTTCGGCCCACGCTTTCCCGATATGTGCAATGTCTATGACCGAGACCTGATCGGTCTCGCCGAACAGTGTGCACTCGATCTCAAAGTTCCGTTACAGAAGGGTGTCTATGCCGCGGTTCCCGGACCCAATCTGGAGACCGCGGCCGAGTATCGTTATCTGCGCATCATCGGTGCCGATGTCGTTGGTATGTCCACTGTGCCGGAGGTGATTGTCGCGCGCCATCAGGGCACGCACGTCGCCGGCTTCTCGATTGTCACCGACATGGGACTGCCCGATGCCTTGGAACCGGCCAATATCGAAGAGATCATCAGGATCGCCGGCGGCGCCGAGCCGGTGCTGTCGAAGTTGATTGGGGAGATGGTCGCGCGGATTAAGTAGACCGTTAAGCCCATCCGGGTGCCGCACAGCTCTGGGGCCTGCTGAAAAACCCACATCATCGTCGCGTAGGTGCGGCTCTTAGCCGCACCGGTCCGGCTAAGAGCCGGAACTACGCGAGGTTACAATTCATTCGCTTGGTGGTTAAGCGTGGACCGGAAACAAAACACGACTTTCTCAACACGCCCCTCTGCTGTGGGGACTATTCGGTGCCCTGCTTCGCTTTATTCATGAAACTGTGCTTCGGTAACGAACTCACAGCAGATCTGTGAGGTACCCAAACTCCAAATTCCAAAATCCGAGATCCAAACTCCCAAATCCAGAATCCACATCATGAAAATACCGGCCCTGCGCCTACGCACAGGGCCGGTATTTTCTGCAAACGAGCGTCATCGATTAATGATCGTGGCCCTCGTGGCCTTCCTGCATCATCTTCATCGTCGCTTCGGCCAGCAGGTTGCTGGTCTCTTTGGCCATCGCAGCGTAGTTATGTAACGCCTTGGTGCCCTCCTCAGATGTGGCTTCGGCCACGGTCACGCTGCCCATTGTTGTGGGGTAGGTGTTGACGGTTACATCCTCACGCGCCATCACCTTCCGCATCCCAACACAGAATGGGCAGAGCTTTTCCTTGGCTTCCTCGTCGCTCATCTCCATCGCGGCTGCACGCGTGGATTCACATTTCTTTTCGCATTCTTTGTACGCCGGCACGACCGACTCATCGGCCATCATGAATGTCGAAATGAAACCGTTGTCGGTTTCAATCATGTCGAAGCGGATGTTCGGTCCCAGTTGGGGGTACTCGTTCATCGGTTTGCAGGCTTCGCAGTTCATCATCTTCGACATCGCTTGCTCGGGCGTCATGTCGCCGGCCATAGCCACAGCGCCCACGAGTGCGATGGCCAATACGGTTAGTCCGATTGTTTTCATCGGTGTCCTCCTGTGACGATCTTTGATTGTGTCTGGTCTCCCTGATCGGGCTATTGTCTTCAACGTTGCTCAATTAATCAATGAACTACTCTTCCGCCACGCAAGCGGGAACTATCAGTTCGGGCATGCCGGAGCAGATCTCGAACTCCCGCTTTAGTTTTAGGCCACTTAAAAGTATGACATCTAAGATCCTGTGGCACTGGAAGATCACTTGGCAGAAGACAAGGTAGAACAGGGAAGAAGACAAAGATGACAACAGTTGTTTTCAATTTGTCGTATACCGGTTGAAGAGTTTAGGTCGTTAAAAGGACGTTTAAGTGGAAGTTAAACTTAGCCATACCCTCCGAGATTATGTGACGACCATCCACAAACTGGAGCGTCGCAACGTCTGGGCACAAACACGGCAAATCGCCGAGCGGTTGGGTGTGACCGACGCGGCGGTCACGCAGGCGGTGAATCGGCTGTCCGAAATGCAGTATGTCCGTCATCGCAAATACAAAGGTGTCCAATTGACACCGAAGGGCCGACGGATCGCTATTGAGATGATCCGTCATCACCGGCTCCTCGAAACATTCCTGTTCGAAATTCTCAAAATGCCCTGGGACATGATCCACGATGAAGCCGAGAAGCTGCAAGCGTACATATCACCCGAGTTCGAGCGACGAATTGATGCCCTGCTGGGGCATCCCCGGTTCGATCCGCACGGTACGCCGATTCCCGGGCCCGACGGGGAAATGGAGCCGGTCAGCTACCAACCGTTGCTCGAGGTCGCGGAGGTGGGGCAGCGCTTCATTCTCCAGCGCGTGTCGGACCGTGATCCGAAGCTGTTGCGTTACCTGGAAGATCTGAAACTGACGTTGGGTACCGAACTCGAAGTAGTCGAAATCCATCCGTTCGATGGGCCGATCATTGTCTCTGCCAACGGACAGCGTCATGTGCTCGGACGGCAGTTGGCCCGGCGTATCTTCGTGGTTCCTGTCACATCCGCATCACAGGCTCCGGCATCGAGGAGTGACCAATCATGAGCGAGCAGAAGGTGTCGCCTGCAACCGATACTACGCCGAAAAGTACAGACCCCAAGTGTGTCGATCTGCTGCGTGAAGCATTAGACGAACACCGCGGGTTGGCTGGCGCATCATGGAACCGTCAGAAGAACCAGATTCAACTGTCGTATTCGGCCGATCAGATTTCCGATGAAGCCGTGCGACGGATCAGCGAAGAACTCAACCGCCGGTTCTCGCGGCGATATCGGTCGTGCCGGTTTGATCCCGAGCGCGGAACCTGCGAAGGATGTTCACGTGCGGCGATGGGGGCATCACCCGAGACCACGTTCTCCGTCGACTTTGATAACAACCATATCGTTGTCGAATTACCCAACGCGCCGAAGCTGGTCAAAGCCTACAAGCAGGAAATCGACAGCAAGCCGCCCCCGCCACCGACTGTGCGATGGAAATCGTGGTTGAAGCAGCACCACCTGATCATTTGGACATCGCTGGCGGGCGTCTTGATTCTCTCGGGATGGATCGCCGAATCGTCGGGACAGGAACTGACGGGACATATTCTGTACTTATTGGGTTACCTCTCCGGTGGCTGGCTGGCGGCGAAGGAGAGTTTCGACGGTCTCCGCGAGTATCGCTTTGACGTCAACTTATTGATGACTCTCGCGGCGATCGGCGCCGCCATTCTGGGACGATGGGCCGAGGGTGCGACACTCATCTTCCTGTTTTCACTTTCCAACACGCTCGAACATTACGCCCTCGAGCGTACCAAGAAGGCCGTTCGCGCACTGATGAATGTGCGCCCGTCGGAAGCACGCGTCCAGCGCGACGGCGCCCAGATCAAGGTTGCAATCGAAGACTTGCAGATCGGCGACTTGGTCATCGTTAAACCGAGTGAAAAAATCCCGACCGACGGTGTCATCACCGACGGTCGCACGACGATTGATACATCGACGTTCACCGGTGAGTCACTGCCGGTCGAACGCGGACCGTCGGATGAGGTGCTGACTGGTACGATCAATCAATCCGGTCAGATCACCGTGCGCGTCACCAAACGCGCGGCCGATACGGCGCTGGCAGCCGTGATTCACCGTGTCGAGCAGGCGCAATCGGGACGCACACCGACCCACAGCTTCGTCCGCTGGTTCGG
>WJJR01000258.1 GCA_014729565.1 Candidatus Zixiibacteriota bacterium
ACACGATTGGCATCCTTGTCGGGGCTTCTCTGGTCGCGGTCATTCCGCCGCTGGCATTCGGCTTCGATTGGTCGGCGATGTTCTACAAAGCGCTGACACTGCTTGTCGTGGCGTCACCGTGCGCCTTGATCATTTCCACTCCCGCTGCGGTGTTGTCCGCCATTGGACGCGCGGCGCGTCGCGGTGTGCTGTTCAAGAGTGGCGCGTCGTTGATCGACCTGGGCAATATCCGCGCCATGGCATTCGACAAAACCGGTACACTTACGCAGGGTCGGGCGCAGTTGACCGATGTCGTGCCACTAAACGGCGCCGGTGAACACGATCTGCTCGCAATGGCCGCTGCGGTGGAAACCGGATCCACGCACCCGTTTGCCGAAGCGATTATCAATGCCGCACGCGAGCGTTCGATCGACTACGAGCCCGCCGTCGATGCGGTCACTCATGCCGGACGCGGCGCGGCCGGGGTGTTGCCCGATAGACGCCGCGTTGTCGTGGGGAATCGCAGCATGCTCAAGCGCGAGAATATCGCAATCGATGAACTCGCGGAAGAAACGATGCAGGGGTTTGAATCGCAGGGTAAAACCGCAGTCTTAGTCGGAGTCGACCGCGTATTGGGCGTCCTCGCGATCACCGATCCGCCCCGCGCCGCGGCGGTCGATGCGGTGGCTGCCATTCATCACCACGGCGTGAAATCGGTGTCGATGCTGACCGGCGATCACGAACGCGTGGCACACGCCATGGCCGAGCAGTTGGGAATCGACACCGTGAAAGCAGAGTTGCTGCCGGATCAAAAGGCCGATGCCGTCGATGACCTCATGCGCACACACAAATCGGTCGCCACGGTCGGTGACGGCATCAACGATGCTCCGGCACTGGCCTCATCAACGGTCGGAATCGCGATGGGTGGAGCCGGCACCGACGTTGTCCTGGAAACGGCGGATGTGGTGTTGATGGCGGACGACTTGTCGCGTTTACCGTTCGCACTGCAATTGGCCAAACGCACCAATCGCATCATCAAACAGAATCTGACCTTTGCGCTGACCGTCATCGCCCTGCTGTTGATCGGCACATTCCTCGGCAAGATCCGGCTCCCGGTCGGAGTTGTCGGTCACGAAGGTTCGACGTTACTGGTTGTATTGAACAGTCTGCGGTTGTTGTGGCAGAAATGAGATGGAGCACCGCGCCCCAGCTCGGTGGTGACAGCAAGGGGTGCCCCACCCTAATCGGGTCCGGCTCTTTGGGACCCGATTAGGGCGGGTTAACCTATCACGAATTGCTGCATTACACCACCACCCCTGCACCCTGACCCACCATAATCGTTTCCTCGCGGCCGGGGCCGGTGGAGACGATGAGCAGTTTGACACCAAGAGTGTCGCTCATAAAGGTGAGATATGCGCGGGCGTTCTCGGGGAGATCATCGTATTCGGTGACTCCGACGGTCGATGATTTCCAGCCGGGGAGGGTGCGGTAAATCGGTTCGACGTCGTCGAGCCGCGCCAAATCCATCGGCGGGTCATCCATCTCCTGTCCATCAAGATGGTACCTGACACAAATCGGAATCTCGTCGAGTTCATCGAGCACGTCGAGTTTGGTCACCGCAATATGCGTGATGCCGTTGACCCGGACCGCATACCGCAGGGCAACCAGATCGAGCCAGCCACAGCGACGCGGTCGTCCGGTGGTGGTGCCGAATTCATTACCGTGCTCGCGCAGATGATCACCAAACGTATCGGTATCCTCGGTCGGGAACGGACCGTTGCCGACACGTGTCGTGTACGCCTTTACGATGCCGACCACTTCATCGATCGAACGTGGCGGTACGCCAAGACCGGTGAAGACACCACCCGCCGTCGTATTGGATGACGTAACAAACGGGTACGTACCGAAATCGATATCGAGCAGCATCCCCTGGGCGCCTTCGAATAGAATGCGCTTGTTGGATTGCATTGCCTGCCGCATGATCAACGACGCATCGACGAGCATGGGAACAACGCGATCACGGTATTGCATCAACTCATCGAATGTCGAATCAACGGTACATCCCAGTGTCGAGAGCTGTCCGTGGCTGAGACTGTCCCAGTAACCGATGACATATTCGAGTCGATGACGCAATCGGTCCGGATCGAGTAAGTCGGCCGCACGTACTCCGCGTCGCGCGGTCTTGTCGGCGTACGCCGGTCCGATACCGCGCATGGTGGTGCCGATCTTTTCGCCGTTCTGGAGATTCTCGCTGTGTGCTTCCAGCAGTTTGTGATGCGGCAGGACCAAATGCGCCGCCGCGGCCATATGAAGCCGTCCCGACGTGTCGATTCCGCCCGCCTCGATCTGAGTGATCTCATCGAACAGCCGCGGCAGATCGACCACGACGCCATTACCGAGCAAGCATTGGGTTTGGGCGCCGAGAATTCCGGTCGGGACGAGGTGCATGGCAAACACCTGACCATCGACTTTCACCGTATGCCCGGCATTGGCGCCCCCCGAAAAGCGCACCACCCAGTCGGCGTCACGTCTCAGGATGTCGACGATCTTGCCTTTGCCCTCATCGCCCCACTGCGTTCCCACAACCAGTCGATTGGCCATCGTTATGATCTCCCTGCCCGAGCGGTCTGTTCCCGCCGTACGGTGTTGACCCAGCGCCACAGGTCATTACGCCCCACTCCGGTGACGGCGGAAAACGGTGTCGGCTTGGGTCCGTCGGCACCAATCAGCTTTGTCCATTTACTCAATGCACGAGCACGTTCATTACCGGATAATTTGTCTACTTTAGTCAGTACCAGAAGCCACGGACGACCCCATCGGTGCAGCCAGTCGATCCATTCCGCTTCGATCTCGGTCGGTTCACGGCGAATGTCGAACAGCGAGATCATCGCCGAGGGACGATCCTCCAGCATGAGGTAATCATCCATCAACGCCGCCCAGTCTTTACGCATCGTTTTCGATACCTGAGCATACCCGTAACCGGGGAGATCAACGAAGTAGAATGGTTTGCCGCTTCCCATGTTGACTTCGAAGTAGTTCAAACACCGTGTCTTGCCCGGTGTGCGTGATGTCTTCGCCAGTTTCTTCTGGCCGGTCAGGCTGTTGAGCAGCGACGACTTGCCCACATTCGACTTTCCGGCGACAGCAATCTCCAGCAGCCGATCCCTGGGCAGATCGCTGACCTTATAAACGCTTTTGACGTATCTCGCCTCCATGACAGACACAATCCGTCATCGGCGCGTGAGTGGATGTACGGGTGCCTGAGTGAATAGGTCTCTGGCACCGTGTGCATGCATCATGCGCTCTTCTTTTTCGATTCAGCAAATGCCAACTGCGGTTTGGCTGTTTGGCGAATCACATCGCCGGTGATGGTAACCTTCTTGAGATTTTCCAGCGATGGAATTTCGAACATCACGTCGAGCAACGCCCGTTCCATGATCGACCGCAAACCCCGTGCACCGGTTTTGCGCGACACGGTTCGCGCCACCACTTCTTCCAACGCATCGTGACGAATGTCCAACTCGACACCTTCCATCTCGAACAGCGTCTTGTACTGCGATACCAACGCGTTGCGCGGTTCGGTGAGAATGCGCAACAGCGCCGGCTCATTGAGTTCATCGAGAGCGGCCGCCACCGGAAGACGTCCGATCAATTCCGGAATCAATCCGTAATTGAGCAAATCCTCCGGCTCGACATGCGCAATCACATCGGCGGTCGACATCTTGCCGAGATCGACCGGATTGCTGTGAAAGCCCATGTTGCGTTTGCCGATGCGGCGGTTGATGATCTGCTCAAGCCCGTGGAAGGCGCCGCCGCAAATGAACAGGATGTTTGAGGTGTCGATCTTGACGAAGGCCTGTTCCGGGTGTTTGCGTCCGCCCTTCGGCGGGACATTGGCAACCGTTCCTTCGAGGATCTTCAGCAGTCCCTGCTGCACACCTTCGCCGGAGACATCGCGGGTAATCGATGGATTTGCTTCTTTACGGGCAATCTTGTCGATCTCATCGATGTAGACAATCCCGCGCTCGGCGCGTCTCGGATTAAAATCGGCGGCCTGCAGCAGACGGACCAGGATGTTCTCAACATCCTCACCGACATATCCCGCTTCGGTCAGAACAGTGGCGTCGGCGATGCAAAACGGTACTGCCAACTTATGCGCCAACGTGCGGGCCAGCAGCGTTTTGCCGGTTCCGGTCGGGCCGATGAGGACGATGTTGGATTTTTCCAGCTCGACCTGTTTCTGCCATTCGGGATAGAAGACACGCTTGTAGTGATTGTACACCGCTACCGAGACAATCCGCTTGGCCTGATCTTGTCCGACGATGTAGGTGTCGAGGTAGCTTTTGATGTCCTCAGGATTCGGCAGCGAGTCGCGGTCCGGCTCTTCGTCGGGGACATCGGCCGTCTCGCTTTCTGTCAGCAGGCCGTAGCACGTCCGTACACACTCATCGCAGATCAGCGCGTGGAATCCGGAGAAAATCTTGCGGACCCGCGTTGGGTCCTTGCCACAAAATGAGCAACGGCCCTTCCAGAACGATTCCTTGCCGTCGGGCGGACGGTCATTCGGTCCCTGCGGCGGGCCTGGCGGTTGATCGGTCATAACAGTCTATCCTTATGTGGCCGTGATGGTTCAGGTCCGGCCAAACGAAAGGCCGCGCGGGCAACCCGCGTCGGCCTCTCTCTGGTGCAGATCAAAGTATACTAAGACTTGTCCTTGTCAGTCACCTTCTTTTCGTAGACGGTGTCAATCAGGCCATAATCTTTGGCTTCCACAGCCGACATGAAGTAATTGCGGTCGGTGTCCTTGTCCACTTGCTCGTAGGGCTGACTGGTGTGTTTCACCAGGATCTCCGTAAGCTGTTTCTTCATTTTCAGCAGCTCTTTGGCGTGGATTTCGATATCCGAGACCTGCCCCTGCACACCGCCCCAGGGCTGGTGGATCATCACCCGCGCATTCGACAGCGCCGCGCGTTTGCCCTTTTCGCCGGCGGTCAACAGCAACGCCCCCATCGAGGCGGCCATGCCCACACAGGTGGTGGCCACGTCGGGCTTCACAAACTGCATCGTATCGTAGATCGCCAGCCCGGCCGACACCACACCGCCCGGCGAATTGATGTACATAAATATGTCTTTCTCGGGATCTTCCGCTTCGAGGAAGAGCAACTGCGCCACCACGAGGTTGGCGATGTTGTCGTCGATCGGCGTCCCGATAAACACGATCCGATCCTTAAGCAGGCGCGAGTAAATGTCATAGGCGCGTTCGCCGCGACCGGTTTGCTCGACGACCATCGGGATTAATGTCATGGGATTCTGTCTCCTTGTTGGCCCGGTGAATCGCCCACCGGGGAGCCCTGAGATGCCTTGGTCCTACTGTCCATTCATCGGCGTGGCAGCCGTGGCATTCACTCCATCGGGTGTTTACGGGAATGATGGGGGGCGCCGTTGCGGTCTCAGGAGGCTTTTCCTCCCGACGGTGTCACAATCTGGGGATTGAGCACACGCGGGACATTGGTGACATCTGCCTGTGAGACAATGAAATCGTACACACGGTTTTCCAGCAACGACTCATGAATTTTCTGTTCGGAAGGCCGGTCCTCGGCGTCGTCCGGCCACGTCTTCAGGATCTCCTTGACCTCCTCATCGGTCACCTTGAGATCTTCCTGCTTGGCGATTTCGAAGAGCGCGAAATCCCAGCGGAACTGCTCGATCGCCGCCGGTTCAAACTGCTGACGCACCGCTTCCCGATCCAGCTCGGGATTGGCCTCTTTGATCTTCTCGTGGACGCTGTTGATGTAATCGTCCAGCAGCCCCTGCGGCACCTCGAACTGGTTGTTCTCGACCACCTGCTGGCGGATCTGCTCGGCGACATGTTTGTTCGATGACTGGTCGGCACGGCGCTCGAGGTTGGCGCGAACAGCCTCGCGCACCTTGTCAATCGAATCGAAGTTGCCCAGCGACTTGGCGAACTCGTCGTTGGCCTCCGGCAGGTCCTTCTGTGCGACTTCTTTCAGCCAGACACGAAAACGCACAGTCTTGCCGGCCAGTTCCGGATCGGATTCGGTAGCGGGATAATTGATCTCGACCTCTTTGCCCTCACCGATGTTCATTCCCGGAATGGCAGCGAGGAACTCGGGACGCGTCTTGCCTTCTCTGAGTTCGAACTTTACATCATCGAACTTGTCGTCGGCGTTTGGCTGCTTGCTGTCATAGGTCTTCTGCAGGTTGCAGGTGACAACGTCGTTGAGCATCGCCGACCGCTCGACCGGATTCAACGAGGCGCCCTGCTCCCGGAGTTCGTCGAGCGCCATCTCGACATCTTTGTCGGTGACCTCGTAGATCCGCTTCTCAAGCTTCAGGCCCTTGTATCCGGTTATCTCGATCTGAGGACGAATCTCGATTTCGACTTCGAACTCCATGTCGGTGCCCGGCTCGAATTTCACTTTCGAGAGCTGGGGCTGGCTGACCGGGATGATGTCGAGCTGCTTGAGAGCGGCGTCATACACACGCGGGAGAAGGTATTCCATCGCATCCTGGTGGATTTCGGTCCGGAACCGTTCCCGAATCACCGAATCCGGGGCCTTGCCCTTGCGGAATCCGGGTATCTCCACCTGCCCCTTGTACTTATTGGCGGCATTGGCGAGGGCCTTGTCGACCTCGCTCGCCGGGGCGGTCACCACCAGCGTCCGTTTCCAACCCTCTTCATTCGTAATTTTTACCTGAACGTCCATAACGCTCCCACTTGTGTGTATGCCAATCCCTCAGAACGGCCCAAGATAGGCGAGAGGCATCCCGAATCCCAGAGGTTTTCGGCGTGATTGGGTGGGGTCTGATTGAGTGGATGGTTGCTGGCTGGGTGTCAGGGTCACCCGATGCCACAGTAGCGTATTAACCATTCAAAGGCGACGACGCCTTACCCTGATGGCCAGAATCCGCCATCAGGGCACGAGAGATCGCCAGTTGGGCTTACAGATCCCCGGTTGGCTGCACGGTCGCGCCCTCGACCATCAGCACCACCGCCCGCTCGGGGGAACGGGTCATGTGCAT
>WJJR01000259.1 GCA_014729565.1 Candidatus Zixiibacteriota bacterium
ACACAACGCTCGATCGTCCGGTGGCGATAAAGGTCCTCCCGAACACCTCGACCGACGGCATCGCAGCACGTGATCGATTTGTTGACGAGGCGAAGGCAGCGTCGCGTCTCAATCATCCGAACATCATTACAGTTTATGCCGAAGAGCGTCTGGACGGAGACAATGTCCTGGTGATGGAGTACGTCGATGGCACGACGCTCGCAGAGTGCCTGATCCGGGAGGGAGCACTGGATATTTTGCGTGCCACCGAGTTTGCCACACAGATTGCCAGCGGCCTGAGTGCGGCTCATCGTGCCGGCATTGTCCACAAGGACCTGAGCGCGTCGAACGTTCTGGTTTCCGACAACGGATGGATCAAGATCATCGATTTCGGACTGGCAGCCTCTCGGACGGGAGAGGAGTCGGTTCCGGTCGACGAATTCGCCGGGACACTCGCTTATATGTCCCCCGAGTTGGTGCGAGGACGATTGGTCGACCACCGCACCGACATCTGGTCTTTTGGCGTACTTTTTTATGAGATGCTGACCGGCCGCCATCCGTTCAGCGAAGACAATCCTCACGCACTGGCCTATGCCATTGCCAACGAACAGTACCCGGAACTGAAGCGCCACCGTCCCGACGTTCCCGATGGGCTGGCGCTTCTTATCGGTAGATGTCTTCAAAAGGACGTGACGGATCGTTTAGCCGATACGGATGAACTCGTTGAGCGCCTGCGTCTGCAGCTTCATCAAGTGCAACACGACGATATCGTTCGTGCGCTGGCCCGCGAACAAGAAGGGCATTCGGTCGCCATCCTTCCGCTCAACGATCTCTCACCCGGCGCGGAATACGGATATTTCTGCCGGGGAGTCACCGATGCCGTGCGCGAGGTTCTCTCTCATATCAAGGGACTGCGAATCGTGCCGTTTACCAGGACGCATGCGGTGGCCACACAGAACAATGATTCGTTTGCGGTGGGACGGAAATTGGATGTTGAAACCGTCCTGAGCGGTTCGGTGCGCCGACAAGGCGATCGTGTTCGCGTGTCGGTCGATTTCAACTCCATTCGTGACGGTGTCCATCTGTGGACCGAGGAGTTTGACCGTCCCGTCGACGAAATCTTCATGATTCAGGAACGCATCGTCGAAAGCGTGGCGCATTCGTTGAAACTGATCACCAGGATGTACGATGGGAAGCGGCAGGCTAGCCGGGAAACGTCGAGTGCCCGCGCGTATGATTATTACCTCCGCGCACGCGCTTACTTTCATCACGGACGACGGAAGAGTCTGCAATACGCGCGTGAACTCTTTCATCATGCGACGGATGTCGATCCGGGGTATGTGCTTGCTCACGTCGGAATTGCGAACTGCTGCTCACTGCTGATCCATTTCTACGGCGACACCGAGGACACCACTCTCAAGGGAGCGGATGCGGAAAGCCAGATCGCCCTCGAACTCGATCCGGCATCGCCCGAGGCGCACGCGGCGCGCGGGTTTCTCCTGTGGCTGATGAATCGTCATGGCGAGGCGGACTGGGAGTTCGAAACAGCGATCCGTCTGAATCCCCGTCTCTCGGAAGCCTATTATCTTCACGGCCGGTCTTGTTTTCAGCGCGGGAAGATGGCCGAGGCGGCCCGATTGTTCCAGACCGCCAGCCATCTGGAAGATCGCCATGACTATCTCTACTTCGCCGCGCAGGCCTTGACGGCTCTGGGGCGTGATGACGACGCGCGTGTCCTGTATCAGGCCACCCTCGATGCGGTTGATCGTCGACTGACGCTGAATCCCGATGACGCCAGTGCGGCGACCATGGCGGCGGTCTCACACTGCCGGCTCGGCAACACACAGGAGGGGTTAGCGTGGGCTGATCGCGCCGTGGAAATTGATTCGCAGGATGCGCGAATCATGTACAATGTCGCCTGCCTGTTCGCCCTGGAGGGTGATCGCGAACGTGCCGTCGATTACCTGCTGCGGGCGTTTCGCACCGGCTTTGCCCACAGCGATTGGGTCGACAATGATCCCGATCTCGATTCCATCCGCGACGACGAGCGCTTTAAGAAATGGAATCGGGGTCGACTCTAGTTCACGCACATTCTACCGCGGAATCTGACAGAAACTTCAAGAGTATGTTATCAGAGTACGGTGAATATCCGTAATGGACTGATCACCCAACGGAGGAACCGATGCAGAAATCGAATTATGGCTACTCAGTGAAGACCAATCTCTCGTACGATGAGGCCCTTAAGGTCGCGACCGAAGAACTCAAGAAAGACGGGTTCGGCGTGTTGACCGAGATCGATGTAGCCAAGACATTGAAAGAAAAGATCGACGTCGATTATCGCCGCTACAAGATCCTTGGCGCCTGCAATCCGCATTTCGCCGCGCAGGCCTTGCAGGCCGAGACCGAAATCGGGCTGCTGATGCCGTGCAATGTGATCGTCTACGAAAACGACGACAAGACGGCCACCGTGTCATTCCTGTCGCCGCGAACGCAATTCGCCGCCACCGGCCGCAATGATATGGGCGAAATGGTCGACCAGGTGGAAAACCTGATCGAGACAATTGCCAGGCGGATACCGGAAGCGTAGTCTCAAACCGGTTTGACTTCTCTTTGATGGGGGCCACTGACCAGGGGGCGTGTTGAAATAGTCGAGTCTTGTCTCCGGACCACACTTAGCCAACAAACGAATGAATTGTAACCTCGCGTAGGTC
>WJJR01000260.1 GCA_014729565.1 Candidatus Zixiibacteriota bacterium
CTCCCGGACAATGCGCTCGGGTAACTTGCGCCGCAGCCAGGAATTGGGATTGGGGTCGCGGGGCCCGCGATGAAGATACCAGAACAGGAAGCCAAACAGAAGGCCACACGCCAGCAGGATGGCCAGTTCGCCACGCACCATCCAGTCGGGCAGAACGATCAGGAAAGATGCCGCGAAAATCAGCATGATCAGCGTGATGCCATCGAAGAGCACCTCAAGCATCACCATGGTGAATGACTCGGTTTTGGTGATTCCGAGGGTGCGGGAGAAGAGAACCACCCGGCCGATCTGGCCGGTCAGAGCGGGGAACATTTGGTTCAGAAGCTGGCCGACGTTGTAGATCATGAATATCCGTTTGATCTCGACTTGGCGCTGCACATCGAGAATGTACTTGAGTCGGAGCGCCCTGGTGAGCGGCATGCCCACCACACCGATCAGAACCGGGATCAGATAGACTGGCTCCATGTGCGCGAACGCATCAATGATCGCCTTGGGATCAGTTCCCCAGAAGGAGTAGATCAGGAACCCGATGGCAGCCAGCGCACCATAGATGCGCTTGTGCTTGTACCAGGGCTTGCGGGCCTTTGTCTGTTCGTTGTCGGATGTGTTGTTGTGCAGACGCGTCTCCCCCGCTGTTGACGCCGCAAAATCGTCGGGCAACCAGGGGTAGTCAATGTCAAATGGAGAGTGAACGGATGGGTTCGCTCGAGCGCAACCGTGTGCCGGACGGGTTGTTCGGGTCAGTCTTCGATGGCATCGATGGTGCTGTCGGCGATCTCCGCGGCCTCCTGCTCGTACTCGTCGGGAACCAACACCTCCACCCGTGGCATCGACATCATGCCCATCCCGGTGCCGCCGCCGAACATCTCATTCGACCGGATCATGGTCGGGATGCCCGAGTCCTCCAGAATCTCAGCGACCATCTCGGCGTGCATGAGTGTGGGGTACGTCCGGAGGGCGACGAATACCGTATCGTCCTTCACCACCTGTTCCTCGTCGTCGTCCGCCGAGGGCGCTTCATCGACCAGCTCGACCTCACAATCGCTGCAGGTGGTGACACCCTCGATGTACTCCGTATGGCAGCTCGGGCAGAATGGCATGGTCAACTCCCATCGTGTCTGTGATTGGCCATCGTGCTCGTGTCGCACTTACCGTCTCCGCAAGGGGACAACATCACCATCGGGAATTCAAGCAAGAAATGAAGCCTGCGGCGGTGATTTCCAACGTGCCGGTGAAGATTAACGGAGAGGTAATGGTGGGGTGGCGCCCGTGACGGATCCGGAGCCGTAGGTCAGGTGCACCGCGCGTCGACAGCCTCCTCGTCGTCTGTCGCATCACTGCGCGGGGCACCTGACGACCCCAACACGCAAAAGCCGGTTCTCAGGAGCCCGGCGCGGAACCGTTTCGGAATATCGCTGCGGTTCCGGACGCGCCGTGTTTACCCCGACGATTTCTGTGTGTCTGCCTGACACGCTCTACGCGTCTTCCGTCTCCCGCGGCTTACCGGTCATCGACGCCCAATCGAACTGAGTCTCTCGCACCGCCGGTTCCACTGACTCACGCGATACGTCTGTCTTGTTCAGCAACCGAGCCGCACGGAGACGAACACTGTTAAACGCAAGAAACAGTGCGGGCAATACCAGTAGCAGCACCACTGTTCCGAAGACCAGTCCATACGCAACCGATGCCGCCATGGGAATCAGGAACTGGGCCTGACGACTGGTTTCCAAAATCAGCGGCGCCATGCCCAGTGATGTGGTGAGTGTCGTCAGGAGAATTGGACGGAAACGCGACATGCCGCCATTGAATACGGCATCTTCGACGGATTGTCCGTCTCGCAGATTGCGATTGATCTGATCAACGAAGACAATGCTGTCGTTGATGATAATTCCCGAAAGGGCCATGATTCCGATCAACGACAACATACTCACCTGAATGCCCTGGATTCCATGTCCCCAGAACGCTCCGAGCACACCGATCGGGACCAGCGAAAACACGATAAATGTCTGCGCATATGATCGGAACACCAGCGTGACCATGATCATCATCACCAGAATCGCGACACCGAAGGCGATCTGCAGTGATGACGCAGTTTCCTGTTGTTCACGCGATTGGCCTTCGAACTGTGCGGTCACGCTCTGGACCTGGCTTAAGACACGCGGCAACACATCGTCGCGAATCTCTGCCAAAATCGGCGGCAGATCCTCTTCCACATCGGTTTGATTCGCCTCGACCTTAATTTCCCGCTTCCGATCGAGGTGGCTGATCCGAGTCACGCCACGTTCGATCGAGTAGGTGGCCAACTCCCCGAACGGATACGACGCACCTTCGGCCGTGCGAATGCGCATCTGATCCAACCGTCCCAGCGCCGCGCGATCATCGGACGTGTATCGCACCCACACACGAATTTCATCTTTGCCGCGTTGAATGCGCTGGATTTCCTGCCCGAAGAATCCGCTGCGCACCTGGCCGGCAACATCCTGCAGCGTCAGTCCGAGCGCTTTGGCACGTGGTTTCAACGTGATGTCGATTTCGCGCCGGCCTTTCACGTTGGTGTCCGTGACATCTTTCAGCGACGCAAAGTTCATCAACTCGTTCTTCAGCAGCCTGGCGGCATTCTCGAGTTGCTGAATGTTATTCCCCAGCAAACTGATTGAGACCGCTTTGCCGAATCGTCCGATCTGGCCGAACGTAATGTTCTCCGCCTCGGGCACGGCCCCGACCGCGTCACGAATGATATTGGCGACCTGATAGCTTTGCATCCCGCGATGCTCGCCGTCGAGCAACTGAATGTCCAGTTTGCCGGTGTGACTGCCGGTCTCGCCGAGATCATTGCTGCCGATCGTGCGGACAATCTCGGTGATCATCTGCCGTCCATCTTCGCGTTCGGCAGACAGCTCCTCGTTCACTTGCCACGCGACGCGTTCAATCCGTGTGAGCAATGAGTCAGTATCGGCTTCCTGGCGTCCGGCCACCAACGACACATTCACCGGCACTTCGTCACTGTCGATGTTCGGGAAGAACGTCACTCCAATCAGACCGCCACCGACCAATCCGACGGTGATCAACACAAAAGCCACAGGCATCACGATCGTGATCCACTTGTTGCGCAATGCACTGCGGAGGACCGGCGCGTAGATGCGGTTCATCATGTAGCCAATGATTGATTCGAGACGTTGCCGAACCGGCGAGACGTTGTGTTCGCGTGCGAGCGCTTTGGAGTGCGCCAAATGCGACGGAAGAATCAGGAATGCTTCGATGAGCGAAAACAACACGGAGGCGATGACCACCAAACCCATCTGCCAGAGGAATTCACCAAGACGCCCTTCGAGAAAGAAGAACGCGGTAAAGACGACCACCGTGGTCAGTACCGCCGTAATCACCGGTGCGGCCACCTCCCGGGTGCCGTCGATCGCCGCTTGCAGCGGTGGTTTGCCACGTTCGAAATGCGCGAAGATATTCTCCCCGACCACAATGGCATCGTCGACCAGAATGCCAACAACGACGATCATCCCCGCCAGCGAGATGACATTAATCGTGATCCCAATGAAGTGCGCGACGATAAACATCCCGGCAAACGAGAACGGAATGCTCACCGATGCCCAGAACGACAGCCGCAAGTTCAGGAAGAACCCCAAACACAGCATCACCAGCATCAGCCCGATCAACCCATTTTTGACGAGCAGCTCGATACGCTGTGTCAGTGGAATCGTTCGGTCGAAGATCGACGTCGCATAAACCGACTCGTGCGTCGCGTTGAAGTCGGCAATCATGTCTTTGGCGGTCTCGGCAATCTTCAGAATGTCTTCGTCTTCCGCCTGATCGAGCCGCAGGAAAGCCGCCGTCTGCCCATTGTAGTAGATCTTGTCGGGAACATCCTCCCACGTTTCCTGCACTGTGGCCACGTCTTTGAGCAGAATGACCGTTCCCTCGCCGCTGCCGCGAATCGGAATGTCCAACAAGTCCTCGGCCTGGTAGTCACGTCCCCAGGAACGAATCAAAACCTCTTCATCGGGCGTATCGATCTTCCCACCCGATACATTGATGTTGTATCGCGCAACAGCACGCTCGACTTCATCGAATCGCAGTCCAAAGCGGCGCAAGTCGGCTTCGGAGACTTCGACAGAGAACTCGAGATCAGGAACGCCCTGAACCGTAACCTGTGAAATGTCTTCGGTCGCTAAGAGTCGATCCCGAAAGTCATCGGCAATCCGTTTCAGATTATGCAGATCGGTGTCACCGTAGAGTGCCACCATCAATGACTGGGTGCGAAATTCCTGCTCATAGATGACCGGCTTCTCGGCGTCCTCCGGAAACGAGTTAATACGATCGACGGCGTTCTTGACATCGGCCAGGACTGCGTCGAGATCGGATCCGAGGACCGTTTCGACCGTGACAACACCGATATTCTCACGCGACACCGACGTGATGCGCTCGACGCCGGTGAGACCATCGAGGTTCTCCTCGATCTTGAGCACAACCCCTTCCGATACTTCCTCCGGCGATGCACCCGGATAGGCCACTTCGACCATAATGTTGCGCGGTTCGTTCTCGGGAAAGAACGAATACCGCAGCCCGGAGAGAGCCAACAGACCGAAGACGATCACCGA
>WJJR01000261.1 GCA_014729565.1 Candidatus Zixiibacteriota bacterium
GATCCGATGCGGTATCCGAACCGAGATTCTCGAAGTAGTAGATGTTCAAATTGAAAATGTCGCCATACAACAGATCCGGATCATTGTCGCTGTCAACGTCGCCGAATTGAATCGCCGAAAACCCGTGCTGGACCTCGGCCGCCATCGCATCCGGAAAGGCGAATACACTGTCGTAGAAATCGGTCACGAAGGTAAATGACGGATTCGCCGAGTCGCCGTCATTGCGATAGAACTCCAACTGCCCCGACTGCGGCCCCCAGAAGAAATCGAAATCACCATCATCGTCGATGTCGGTGAAATCAGCGGTGTTGTTGAAGCCGGTGCCAAAGTTTCCGAAGAAGCTGTCTTCCAGTTTGAATACGATGTCGCCGCCGCCGCTGATGTTCTCGTAAAACGCCGTTTCGCCATTCTGCGCATCACAAAACAAATCGAGATCACCGTCGGCATCGATGTCACACAATGTGTGCCATGTCCCGATGTCAACGTCGCCCAGCCGTTCCTGAATCGGTGTCCACACCGGATCGGTTGGTGTCCCGGTGTTCTTCAAGTACGCCAGCTTGCCGCGTGTTTCACCGATGAACAAATCGATCAACCCATCGCCGTCGAAGTCTTCCAAAGACGGTTTGGGAGCATTGATCCCGCCCCAGAACGGGAGCGCCACCGGCTGGCCATCGACCATCACCGGCCACGGCGTCCACTCCTTGGTGTACTGCGCCGATGCCACACTGTGGACGAGGATCAGGATGAGAGCACTGAAGATGAGATGTCGTAGTCGCATGACAAAGTCGGCGGTAATCCGCGGGGATGTGATAAATCTACCAAAATTATCCATTTTGTCAAGATCGGCGGTTGAGGAGTCGCTCAGCACCGTATCGAACCGTAACGATTTCAAACAGATATGGTTCCCCTTTGAGTCGAGGTTCTCCTACCCACCTGACACAGTTCCCCGTTCCCTGTCAGAATCGGAGGGTGGCGGCTTGACTAACCCTCGTCTCCCCTCGTATATGCGCCGAGCGTACCGGTGGAAAACGGTCGCCTTCTGAAGGAGCGGTGAAATGGAAAAGCCAGCGTTTAACCCATTTGTCATGGCCCAGTCGCAGTTCGACCAGGCGGCCGACATCCTGGAATTGGATGACGCCACCCGCAGCCTCCTGCGCGAGCCACTCAGAGAGTATCATTTCAGCATTCCGGTTCGGATGGATGACGGCACACGTCGGGTGTTCCGTGGCTTCCGCGTCCAACACAATGACGCGCGCGGCCCGGGCAAGGGCGGCATTCGTTTTCACCCGCAGGAGACGATCGATACCGTCCGCGCCCTCGCCATGTGGATGAGTTGGAAATGCGCTACGGTCGACATTCCCCTCGGTGGGAGTAAAGGCGGCGTGATTTGTGATCCACACAACCTGAGTGACCACGAACAGGAGCAGATTTGCCGCGGCTATGTGCGCCAGCTTGCCCGTGACGTTGGGCCCCTAGTCGACGTGCCGGCTCCCGATGTCATGACCAGCGCCCAGCACATGCTGTGGATGCTTGACGAATTCGAGGTCATTCGCGGCGAACGCCTCCCTGGGTTCATCACCGGTAAACCGGTTGGCATGGGCGGTTCGCTCGGACGCACCGAGGCCACCGGCTTCGGCGTCGTCTTCACCATTCGCGAAGCGCTCAAAGCGCTCGGCAAACGTCCCGAAGACACCCTGGCCAGTGTCCAGGGATTCGGCAACGTCGCCCAACACGCCATCCAGCTCTACAATCAAATCGGCGGCACCGTCATCTGTGTCTCCTGTTGGGATCAGAAAGAGTCGATATCATATTGCTATGTGAAGAACGATGGGATTGATCTCACCCAACTGCGCAGCATCACCGACCGCTTTGGGGGGATCGACAAAGACAAGGCGCGGGACCTGGGATACGATGTCCAACCCGGCGATGCCTGGCTGTCACAGGAAGCGGATATCCTGATCCCGGCGGCACTTGAACACCAACTGACCGGCGAGAACGTCGACAACATTCACGAGCGGGTGGTGTTGGTGGCCGAAGGCGCCAATGGACCGACCACTTTGGAAGCCGACCGTGTGTTGGCCACACGCAATATCTACATGGTGCCTGATTTGCTGGCGAATGCCGGCGGTGTGACGTGCAGCTACTTTGAACAGGTACAGAGCAACGGCAATTACTTCTGGGAAAAAGACGACGTCCTCAGCCGGCTCGATCTCAAGATGACGGCTGCATTCCAGGCGGTGGCCAACATGGCCAAGAAGCGCAATTTGTACATGCGCGATGCGGCCTATTGCATTGCGATCAATCGTATCGCCCAGGCCAGCCGTGATCGTGGCTGGGTGTGATGACGGTCGTCGGTCCCGAATAACATGCGGCGCGGTTGTCCTGACAGTCAGGGCAGCCGCCGCCCGATGGAATTGGCATGTCTGACATTCCCCCAAGCGGCGCCGAGCCCGACATCCCGCAATTCGATCGTCACTTTTTCGACGGTCAGCAGCAGTTTACACGCATCGGCACCGGCAGCATCGGCGGCAAGGCCAAAGGACTGGCGTCCATCCACAGCGCCCTGCGCGCGCACTTCGACGAGCACCCGATACCGGGGGTGACCGTGAACATCCCCACGCTGACCGTCATTGCCACCGATGTCTTCGAACAGTTTATCAAAGACAATGATCTCTACGACGTCGCCCATTCCGATATGCGCGACGATGAAATCGCACTCGAATTCCAGCAGGCCGATCTCCCGGTACAGGTGCTCGGCGATCTTCGTGCTCTGATTACCCAGGTGAAGACGCCGCTGGCCATCCGCTCATCGAGTTATCTCGAAGATGCGATGTACCAGCCGTTCGCAAGCGTCTACACCACCAAGATGATCCCGAACAATCAGTCGGACGCGAACAAGCGGTTCAATCGACTGATCGAAGCGATCAAGTTTACCTACGCGTCGACCTATTTCCGCAACGCCAAGAACTACATTCGCGCGACCGAATACACCACCGACGATGAACGCATGGCGGTGATCATTCAGGAGAGCGTTGGATTGCGACATGCCGACCGTCACTACCCGCACATCTCCGGCGTCGCGCGCTCATTCAACTTCTACCCGATGGGTCATGCCACACCCGAGGATGGTGTGGTCGATCTGGCGTTGGGGCTTGGCAAAGTCATTGTCGATGAAGGACAGTCGTGGACCTATTCGCCGGCGTATCCGCGTGCGAACCCCCCGTACAATTCGCCCAGCGATTTGGTCAATCAGACGCAGAATCAGTTTTGGGCGGTCAACATGGGGCCGCCGCCGCCCTACGATCCCATTCGCGACACCGAGTACCTAAGCAGATTCTCCCTCAGTGACGCCGAGATGGATGGCGTGCTGCGGCACTTGGCCTCGACGTACGATCCGCAGGACGATCGCATCGAGATCGGTGCCGGCTCTCCCGGCCCGCGCATATTGACCTTTGCGCCGATTCTGAATACCGAGGTTGTGCCCCTCAACCAGGTGGTCAAGGATGTTCTTAAACTGTCGGAAGACCATCTCGGCCATCCGGTTGAAATCGAATTTGCGCTGACATTGAATCCTCAGCGTGCCGTGCCGGCTCGATTCGGATTTCTCCAGGTCCGCCCGATGGTGGTCTCGACCGACCCGGTCGATATTCATCCGTCGGAATTGGAGGGAGAGGATGTCCTTGTCGCCTCGGAGAGTGTGCTCGGTAACGGAGAAGTCGAGAAGATTCGCGATATCATCTTTGTCAAACCCGAGGCGTTCTCGGCGATGCAGACACGACGCATCGCCTACGAAATCGAACAGTTCAACCGGGGTCTGTTGACGCGCAAACGTCCGTATTTGCTGATTGGATTCGGACGGTGGGGAAGCTCGGATCCGTCGCTTGGCATTCCCGTCAACTTCGGCCAGATCTCCGGCGCCAAGGTGATCGTGGAGACGACCTTACCGGAACTGATGGTCACGCTCAGCCAGGGATCGCACTTCTTCCACAACATCACCAGTTTTCGGATACTGTATTTCTCCATTCCGTATACCGATCCCCGTAAAATAGACTGGGAGTGGTTGTTGGCGCAGGAAGCCGCCCACGAGACAGAGTACGTGAGTTGGGTGGAACTCGATTCGCCGCTGACTGTCCGTGTCGACGGACGAACCGGACGCGGGGTGATCCGACGATGACCGAGGATAAGGCACCGCTAGAGCGCTTGCTGACGTCGCTGCACGAGCGGGCGAAGGAACTCAATTGCATCTATGCGATTGAGGAGATTCTCAGCGATCCCGATGCCGACCACGACAAGATTTGCCAGGCAGTTGTGGAGGCGATTCCGCCCGGCTGGCAATACCCCGAAATCTGTCGTGCCCGGATCGAGTTGTACGGCGACCGCTACGTTACTCCCGACTTTCAGGAATCCCCGTACGTGCAACATGCCGAGATTGTCGTGCAGGGACAAAGGGCCGGGCGGATCAGCGTCTTCTACATCAAAGAGACACCTCACGGCCCGGAAGGACCGTTCCTGGCCGAAGAGGACCGTCTCATCGGCAGCATTGCCGATCGGCTCGGGCATTACTTCACCTATCAGCAACTGCGGCGGCTGGCGCATGACGTCGAAGCGGCGCGGGAAGACATCTACTCCCGCACCAAAGGTGAGTGGCGGGTTGTGCTCGAGCTGCTGCGGCAGACCGATCCCGATCTCTTTACGCGCATTTCGCACAAGATGCTGAATCACCTGTGTTACAGCGGTGTGCCCGGCGCACAACGGTTACTGCGGATCTACCATCCGGAACCAAGTGCCGAGGAGCAAGCGGACAGCGATCCGAACCGTCCCTACCGCCGTCCCATCTCGAGAGTGACCGCCGATGCCAGCGCCGACGTGTTTGCACTGGCGTCCGATCACCTGCCCGATGAAGAGATCCTGTCGCACGTGCAGCGCTGGATCCAGGAAGACAAACTGAGTTTTCTTGCGCTTGTCGTTGATCGTCACGTTCCGCTTGTGCAGGCTGCTGATGCGATTCGCCGCCATCATTTGATTGCACCAAAGCAAGTCTCTGCCACGCAGTCGCCGGCGATGCGCGGCATCGAGGTGGCGCTGACGCGACGTTTCCTGTCCGACCAGGTCGACTACATCAACTGCGCCAAACAGTTCATCGAGTTGGAGGACTTCTATCAGTTACTCGACCACCTGATTTACTCCAACGAGAGTCATGGACGCCTCGGTGGGAAAAGCGCCGGGATGTATCTGGCGAGCAAGATTCTGCAGAAGTCGGAGGATCCCGAAGGACTCCTGGAATCGGTCCGAATCCCCAAAACGTGGTATGTGACATCCGACATTGTGCTCCATACGATGCACTTCAACGATCTCGATGACGTCGTTGAGCAGAAATACAAGCCGGTCGAGCAGGTGCGGCAGGAGTATCCGCACGTTGTGCAAATGTTCAAGCGGTCGCGGATCCCGTCGGAAATCGCTAAAGCGTTGTCGGTTGCACTCGACGATTTCGGTAATGCCCCGATCATCGTGCGTAGTTCCAGTCTGCTCGAAGATCGTATGGGCGCCGCGTTTTCCGGAAAGTACAAGAGCCTGTTTTTGGCCAATCAGGGAACCAAGGAGCAACGTCTCGAAGCGCTCTGTGATGCGATTCTCGAAGTGTACGCGTCGACCTTCGGCCCTGATCCGATCGAGTATCGTACCGAACGCGGACTGATCGACTTCGGCGAAGAAATGGGGATCATGATCCAGGAGGTGGTCGGCACGCGGGTCGGCTCGTACTTCCTCCCGTCGTTTGCTGGTGTGGCCTTCAGTCGCAATGAATTCCGCTGGTCGCCGCGCATCAAACGGCACGATGGCCTGGTGCGCATGGTGCCCGGTCTCGGCACGCGGGCGGTCGACCGGCTCAGCGATGACTACCCCGTGCTGATTGCCCCGGGGCAGCCGTCGCTGCGTGTCAATGCCACGGTCGATGAAGTGATGCGCTATGCTCCGCACTACATCGATGTCATCAATCTCGATACCAACCGTTTCGAGACCATGACGGTCAAAGATCTGCTGTCGAAGCACGGTGATGACATCCCCGGAGTGCGACGCATGATCTCGGTTTTGCGCGATGGGCAAATGTTGCAGAAGCCCGGTTTTGACACGGACTTTGAGTCGGATGACTTGGTGGTCACGTTCCATGGATTGGTCAACGACACACCGTTTGTACGGCAGGTGAAGCTGATCCTCAAGTTGCTTGAAGACCACTTGAAGACCCCGGTGGATATCGAATTTGCGCATGACGGCACCCATTTCTACCTCCTGCAGTGCCGTCCGCAAAGTCATTCCGACGTGTTCGCGCCGGCGCCGATTCCCAAGAACGTGCCGGAGAACCAGATGCTGTTCACGGCCAATCGCTATATTTCGAATGGACGCGCGACGGACATCACCCACATCGTCTACATCGATGCCGCCAAGTATGCCGAGTTGCCCGAACGCTCCGACCTGCTGGCCGTCGGCAAAGCCGTGGGACGATTGAATGATATTCTGCCGAAACGGCGGTTCGTGCTGATCGGTCCGGGACGGTGGGGAAGCCGCGGTGATATCAAACTCGGCGTCAGTGTCACCTATTCGGAAATCAACAACACGGCGGCGCTCATCGAGGTGGCGCGGAAGACCGGCAACTACGTGCCCGATTTGTCGTTTGGCACGCACTTCTTCCAGGATCTTGTCGAGGCCCGCATCCTCTATTTGCCGCTGTATCCCGACGATGACGGTGTGACGTTTAACGAAGACTTCCTGCTGACATCGCCGAATATTCTGGCCGACGTCCTGCCGGAGTATTCTCATCTGGCCGAAACGGTCCGATTGATCGATATTCCCCAAACGGCCGATGGATTACATATGCGGTTGTTGATGAACGCCGATCTCAAGGAAGCGGTCGGCATTCTCTCGGAGCCGCAGGAGCACGAAGTGCCGGCATTTGAACCGCCGGAGGACGATATCCAAGCATCGCCTGACACACACTGGCGCTGGCGCATGCAGATGTGCCAACGGATCGCCGAACAGATCGATCCCGAACGATTCGGGGTGGTGGCCTGCTACGTCATTGGCAGCACTAAGAATGCCAATGCCGGTCCCGGCAGTGACATCGATCTGCTGATTCACCTCCGCGCCAGTGACCGTCAGCGCGAGGAACTGGACCTGTGGCTCAATGGTTGGAGTCAGTGTCTCGACGAGATGAACTTTCTGCAAACCGGCTATCGCAGCGGCGGCCTGTTGGACGTCCACTACATCACCGACGCAGACATCCAGAATCGCACCAGCTACGCGGTCAAAATCGGCGCCGTCACCGACGCGGCCCGGCCGCTGAAGATCGGGCGTCCACACAGGTGATGAGATTAGCAGTGTCCACACAGTGTGTCATTCGCACAGAGTTTCCACACAGAATAGCCCACAGCATTGCTGTGGGTTGCGTTGATATACACTCGAGCGTTCCCATTTGAAGACGAAACGTGACGGAGCATCCAGTCGGCTATAGCCGACTGGATGCTTGCTATAGCGATTGTCAGAAGTATTTTCCGTTAGCAGAAGTCCCCGTTCAG
The DNA here is from genome assembly GCA_014729565.1 of Candidatus Zixiibacteriota bacterium. Classification (GTDB taxonomy): domain Bacteria; phylum Zixibacteria; class MSB-5A5; order WJJR01; family WJJR01; genus WJJR01. The sequence goes on from WJJR01000261.1 coordinate 7,569, forward strand.
TCGTCAACCCTCCCCTGTCATCCCCGCGAAGGCGGGGATCCATTTTGAACCCAGCCACGCGCGGAGAATGGATTCCCGCTTTCGCGGGAATGA
>WJJR01000005.1 GCA_014729565.1 Candidatus Zixiibacteriota bacterium
GATACGACCGAGCCGTTGACGCGCCCCAATACTTCGATATGGCCGCCGAAAATGGAAACGACATCGCCATCGATCACCTCATCGGGTTCGATGGTGATGACATCGCTGAACATCTGAAAGATCTGAGCCTGAGCATCGTCGACGTCCGGTCTGTCGACGGGAGGGATGGGAGGAAGACCGGCCAGGCCGACAATGTGAAAGCGCTGACCGTCACGGTTGACAATCAACACACCGCCGGCATCGGCGTGAATCTCGCTTGCGTAGATCGAATCCTCGAGAACCGTGCTGTCGATACCTTCGGAGAGAATCACCACGCGCGGTGCATTGGGGATGCCCGGGATCTCAACGTCGAGCTCCTCTCGCAGCTTTCTCAGATTGACCGACGTTTCTTCGATGCTTTGCCGGATGGAATCGTTGAGCTCGCGAACATCGATAACGGCGGGTGCCTCGCGCTCCCGCTCCACGTCGGCGGACTGCTGCGCCTGTGCCGGAGATGCCAACAGGCATACGACGATGAGGCCGACCATTGCCGCCCATCCGGCCACAGTTTGCCACCGTCGTATGCCCTGGCGTGCCCCGCCTCTCATAGTCTGTTACAACTCCTCGACGTAGATGTCTCCCGAATGGGTTGTCATGTCGACATACAGCCGGCCGTCCCCCAAAGTGAGCGACAAACTGCCGCGTCCGCGCGCCCGGCCCAACGCATTGCTGCCGTCGAGATCGGAATCGATCCGCATGTCGCCGGAAAACGTCGACAGGTTGATTTTGCCAATTTGGGTGACATTGGCATATAGACGAACCGACCCGGAGTGACTCGACGCATCAAGTATCCCATCGGTCGATTCACTGCGCGCGACGATATCGCCTGAAACCGTTTCCAACTCCAAATCGCCCGACTGGTGATTGACGTCGATCTCGCCCGAGGTTGTTTGGGCACGGAGTGCACCGCCGATCTCCCGCGCATCGATATCGCCTGAAACGCTCGAGAGCTCGGCGTAGCCGAACACGTCACTGATCGCCAGCTCGCCCGACACTGTTTCCGCGTTGAGATCGCCGCCGCAATTGCTGACATGCACATCACCCGAGACTGCCTCGGCGCGTACATCGGCGTGGCAGTCGGTAACTGATACCTGCCCCGACACGCTCTTGGCGCGCACACGGTCCTGGACGTCGGCGACCATGATGTCACCGGAGACCGATGACAGATCGACTGGTCCGGTAATCATCTCGGCTTTCACCAATCCCGATACGGTCGCCAGCGAACCTCTGGCCCCGGTCGGCCCGGTGATAAAGAAACTGACGCTAATACTGCGCTCACGGCCGTAGTGCCGCCGCAACAGCCGGCTAAAGTTATCGGGACGATCCACGAACACATCGAGGTAGTCGTTGGATCCGTCGACGATGATCTCGATTTCATCGAGGATCTCCTGCGCTTCCTCACGGTTGTCGGCACGAACGTCGATGACCACTTGCACCGTCGTTTCGGTGGCCCCGTCGATGCCCTTATAGGTCGCATTACCGGCGACCGTCTCCACGTCGATGTCCGGTCCCGACGTGTGGGCAAAGGCATGTGTGTCGGTGAATTCATAATGTTCGAGCGCCGTCGCCGGTGCGCTCAGCGCGATCACGATCGCGATACCGGCCAGTACGGCCCAAGTCCAGGTCTTCGTGTGGGTCATAGTGTGTCCTCCCGTTTAGTGCCAGATCGATTTCAGCTTTTTCTTCAGCAGCTCGCGGGCACGGAAGATTCGGGCCTTGACCGTTCCGACGGGGAGGTTGAGTTGCTCGGCGATCTCTTCGTACGACTTGTCCTGATTGTGCCGCAACTGGATCACTTCGCGGTACTTCGGCGGCAGTGACTCGATTGCTTCACTGATGGTCACCGCCTGGCGGCGACGAATCAGGTCCTGCTCGGGGTTGGTCGACCAATCCGGGACCTCATACGTCACCTCACCGTCGTGCGTCTCGATCGGCTTGTCGAGTGAGAGGGCGTCGATCCGCTTCTTGCGCAGGTAGTCGATCGCGTTGTTGGCCGCGATCTTGTACAGCCACGTCGAGAAGCGGTACTCGAAGCGGTAGCTCGACAGCGATCCGAACGCCTTCATAAACGTCTCCTGCACCAGGTCGGCCGCCTCATCCGGATTCCGGATGATCTTGAAGATCACGTGGTAGATGGGCTGGCGGTGACGGTTCAGCAGCTCACGATAGGCTCGCTGATCGCCCGCTAACGCATCTCGGATCAGTTCTTCGTCCGATTCGGCCACCTGGGCACCCGCAGTTGACGTTTACGACAGCACCAACGGTTTGTTTCGCGGCCACCAGAACGCCGCGAAAGTGTGATAATACGAATCACATCGATGTGCGCCAATGGAATCCTACGGCGTCTGCTTGACTTATGCGCGCCATCCCCGCTTCGTTACGCACACTGGCCAGCCATCAGGAAAGGGACGACATGGACATCGCCACCGTCATCGGAACTGTCGTTTGCACGCGCAAGGAGGAAAAGCTGCGTGGGTATAAGCTGCTGTTGGTGTCGGCAGCGGATGATCCCGCGGCCGACCCCAATCCGATTGTGGCGCTCGATACTGTCGGGGCCGGCGTCGGTGAACGGGTGATCGTCGTGCGCGGGTCCTCCGCACGGGCGGCCGCTGAGCTGGAAACGACCCCGGTCGATGCCGCGGTGGTGGGGATTATCGATCATGTCGAGCAGGATGGGAAGATCGTCTATCGCAAAGGCGCCGAACCGTCTCCGGAGTTGACACAGTGAAGCTGGGACGTGTCTGTGGCACGGTCGTCTCGACCGTGAAGAGCCCGGCGTTCGCCGGCGTGCCATTGCGTCTGATCTATCCGGCCACAGAGAATGGTCGTAGCGGATCGGACGATCCGGTGTGGGCCGACAGACCGATCGTGGCGGTCGATACGGTCGGGTGCCGCGACGGTGACACGATCATCTGGATCTCCGCCCGCGAGGCGACTTTGGCTCTGGTTGAACATGTGTTGCCAACCGATGCGTCCATTGTTGGAATCGTCGATTCGATGTCGGAGTGAGCCATGATCATCGCCCGTGTCTCCGGCCATATCGTGTCCACCGCCAAGAATCCGAAGTACAAACCATTCAAGATTCTCCGCTGTGTCCCCGAACGTCTCGACGGTGCCGTCCGTGAAGACGCCGCCCCGATCGTCGCGCTCGACACGGTCGATGCCGGTGTCGGCGACCGCGTGCTGATCTGCCAGGAAGGCAAATGGGCGCGCGAATACCTCGGTGACATGGATGCCCCCGTCCGGTCAATGGTGGTCGGGGTGGTCGAGCGGATCGAGGTTGGCGCGCCGCCGAATTTGTTGCCGTAGGGCGGATGCGCAGTCATTCAGGTCACACCACCAAGTATCTCGAAGGTGCAGCGGTATCATCCACCCGCGTTTAGCTGACCGTGCATCCGCCGCCCCGGCGTTCATATTCCACACCCCTTTCCACACTTATCCACATTCTCCACATTCGGGGCGCAAGTGCGGGATGAGTCCCATTGTGTGCATGGATTGAACCATGACCACAGTCAATTTCCGCCGTCGACATGTCACATTGCCGAAAATTAATTCGTTGACTCACAGCGCCTTACGTCAATTCCGATGCCCGCATCAACTCCGGCAAGCCCCTTGCGCTGTGCTGGTGAGGTAAATGTCGCTTTGGGCTGACCGATAATTAAATCCGGACGGAGTCATACCTCGATTGCGCCGGATTACGGTCTTGTGCGAGGAGAACTGGGCATGACTCCAAAACAGAAACCAACGGGGCGGAGGTCGCGGAAGACGTATTGGCACCTCTACAGCCTCCAGACGCTGAACCCGGAGAAGTTCATTAAAGTGGTCGACAAGATTTTGCGACAGGAGTTCCACCTCATCAAATAGGCCGCCTGGCCGTCCCGCAGCACAACGCACCGACATCGGAGATTTCGTCGGTCGCGGCCCGAAAGGAGAGGGAGGATTCGGGCAATGGAAATGGATTTCGCACCACCAAAAGGGCGATACGCCTGACAACATCACGCGGAATCCATTGTCCGGGTTTGACATGAGTCTGCCCGGAAATTGAGTTTGGCCTTGACAAGCGCCGGTAGCACCGATATTCTGGCGCGTCTTAAGGCTGTCTCGGGAACGGCTTGTAAACCAAAGGTTATGAGAGATATGAGGGTCAAGGAACGGCTCCAGTTAATGATCATTCCGCCATCGACTGATGGCGTTCGGCAGTATTCAATACCACCATGGATCATCCCCGGCGCTTTGATTGCCGTTGGTGTTCTGCTTCTGGTGGCACTGACCACCAGCATCTTTGCTTTCAAGTACTGGGATAGTGACTCCGAACTCGCCCGTCAGAAAGAAGCCAACCGTCAACTCCAGCTCCAGATCGCCCAGCTCGACAACAGTGTCGATGATCTGCGCGGCCAACTGGTGTTGCTCGAGGAATCCGAGCAGCAGGTGCGCTCGGTCTTTGGCTTCCCGGAACTCGATCCGGCGGAGCGGGCACTCGGTATCGGCGGTAACGTATCGTCGGATGATCTGCTGATGGGCGACGCTGATCATGCAAACTTTGATGAGGTCTTCGCGATTGAAACCGACCTCGACCGTCTGCTGCGGCGCGCCGAATTCGAACGCGAAAACTTTGAAGCGATTTACAATGCCCTGGTCGAACGCAAAGAGCAGCTCGACCATACCCCATCGATCAGCCCTGTCGGCGGGCATTTGGTCCGCGGCTACGGCATCCGTCCCGACCCGTTTACCGGTGTCAAACGGTTGCACGGCGGCCTCGATCTGTCGGCCGATGTCGGCACACCGATACGCGCCCCGGCCAATGGCAAGATCACGTCAACCGGGTACCAATCGCAGCTCGGCAAGATGATCAAGATCGACCACGGCTACGATGTCGAAACACGATATGGCCATCTCTCGAAGATCCTCGTGAAGCGCGGCCAGCAGGTCAAGCGCGGCGAGGTGATCGGCTATGCCGGCAATACCGGCTATTCCACCGGTCC
>WJJR01000262.1 GCA_014729565.1 Candidatus Zixiibacteriota bacterium
GATGGGGGCCGAACACATTCACCGACCGAACAATGGTCAAGTCGAGATCGAAGGTGCGCGCATACGACAACGCCATCCAGTCGGCGCCCGCCTTGCTGGCCGCATACGGGCTGGTCGGCCGCAACGGTTCGCCGACACCGTGAAGCTGATTCTTGGGTGTGGGGCCATAGACTTCATCGGTCGACATGATGATGACAACGGGACGTTCCTCCGGCGATGGATACCGCCGTACGATCGCGGCGAGCAGCGTTTGTGTACCCAGAACATTGGTGCGCACGAACCGTCCCGGATCTTCGAGCGAACGATCGACGTGTGTTTCGGCCGCAAAGTGAATAACCAGATCGAGTGGTCCCCGCACGGCCCGGTCGACGGCCGCCGCATCGGCCACATCGGCGTCTTTGTGCCGATGACGCGCATCGCTGCGCGCATCACGCAGATTACCGAGCGCACCGGCGTACGTCAGACAATCGATGTTGATGACCGATGTTTCCGCATTGTCGGCCAGCCACCGCCGGACAACATGCGATCCCAAAAAACCGCACCCGCCTGTTACCAAGAGTCGTTTCATGAACCTGTCAGTCCGCTGCCCGACGCGTTCCAGTCGTACGGGATGTCGTTGTCGAACGCATCGATCCGCAGCTCGTCGGGATGTTCGTGGTTGTAGGGTTCGGTGGGGCAATTGATGCAGATCGCGTCCCGATCCCCTTCGTTCTTGAATCCATGATAGACCCCCGGGGGAATGATGATCCGCTGCGGTGTCTGCCCATCACAGATGTATTCATCGATCCGGCCGTGTGTCGCGGACTCCTCGCGCGCATCATATAAGGCAAAGCGCGCACGTCCCTCAATCAGGCAGAAGAAATCGGTCTGCAGACGGTGGCAGTGCCAGGCTTTGACGATTCCCGGATGCGCGGTAGTGACATACACCTGCCCGAATTTCATAAAGGCGGGATCATCGCAACGCAGCACTTCGAACAATCGTCCGCGATCATCGGGGTGCACGTCCAATTTCCGAACACCACTGCCGGCAATCATGTTAACCGTCTCCGCGTCTTGACCGGATGCAGTCCGGCATCAACTTGTTTCTGGACCCACCGATCGAATGGTTCCCAAAATGTCTCTTTGGCCCCGCGGCGGAACCAGGTTTTGGCGGCCTGTTCGGCCGAGTGATGCAACGATTCGACCGTTCCGGCGTCACTCCACCAACCGGTGAGAATGCCATGCGTCAACTCACCGGCGCGCAGATAGTGATTGGTCACGTCGGCGATTTCCAGTTCGCCGCGCGCCGACGGTTTCAATGTCCGGATGATATCGAACACGCGCGAATCGTAGAAGTAAACGCCGATCACCGCGTACGGCGATGGCGGCCGTTTAGGCTTCTCCACGATTTCGGTCAGTTCACCGCGTGCGAATCGTCCCACGCCGAACCGTTCCGGATGATGGACCTTCTTCAGGAGAATACGCGCGCCACCGCCCTGCGACTCGTACCGCGCAATCTGCGGACGCAAACTGCTTTTGAAGATGTTATCGCCCAGCACAACGCAGACAGGTTCACCGGCAGCGAAGTCCTCGGCCAGTTTCAAGGCATCAGCGATACCGCCCTGACCCCGCTGATATGAGTAGTAGAGCCGCTTGAATCCAAACTGTTTGCCGTCGCCCAACAGTCGCATGAAGTCGCCGGGATTCTGCCCGCCGGTGACGATCATCACTTCATCGATGCCGGCTTCGATCAGCGACCGGAGCGGATAGAAGATCATCGGACGGTCCCAGACCGGCAGTAAGTGCTTGTTGGTTATGGCAGTTAACGGACCCAAGCGCCGCCCGAGTCCACCCGCCAATACCACGCCGCGAAGGCGTGTCTGCGGGGTCGGTGATCGGCGTGACGGTACCATGACCGCAGAACATAGGGTATCACGAGGCCGTTGTCGAGGGAGGTCCGGGCTGATCCCAGCGATTCGAATTAAATGGGCACAAAATCCGGACCTCACGGGTATAGAAGGGGTAAATCGCCGAAAACGGCGATCTCAGAACATTCGTTCAAAACCGATCATTCAGAACATAGGAGGAACCATCCCCATGCGAACCGTAAAGTGGATCACCGCCGTCGCCCTTGTCATTGGCCTGGTCTCGACACTCAATGCTCAGGACAAGAAGAAGGCCAAGATTCCGCCCGGCGTTGAAGAGCTTGCCATTGGCGCCGAGGCACCGGCCTTTCACTTGATGGGCACCGACGAACAGATGCACTCACTCGACGATGTCAAAGGCGAGAAGGGCACCCTGATCATCTACACCTGCAATCATTGTCCGTATGTGAAGGCGTACGAGGATCGCATGGTCGACCTCGCGAAGACGTATCAGCCACAAGGAATCGGCGTAGCGGCGATCTCCTGCAATGACGCCGATGCGTATCCCTCCGATGATTTTGAGGCGATGCAGAAACGCGCGAAAGAGAAGGGATTTCCGTTCCCCTATCTCTACGATGAATCACAGGCGGTCGCGTTGGAATACGGACCGATGGTTACCCCGCATATCTTTCTCTTCGATCCGGAATTGAAACTGGTCTATCGCGGACGCATCGACAACTCTGCCAAACCGGCCGAGGTGGAAGACCACGATCTGGACGATGCGCTGACGGCGCTGGTGAACGGCGACGACATCACCGTCACAGAAACGACTGCGTTTGGTTGTTCGATCAAATGGAAGCCCGACGTCTTGAAAACCGGCAAAGTCGCCGAAGCCGAAACGCCTGCCAAGAAAGAAAAGGACGGTTGATTGCATGACGGTGCATCGCTATCGCAACATCGCCATTTCGGCCTGTGTGATGTTGGCGCTGGCCGTTGTGGGCGGATGTGCCGAATCGGAATCGGTCTCGGAGTCGCCGGCGACTGGTCCGGTGATCAC
>WJJR01000263.1 GCA_014729565.1 Candidatus Zixiibacteriota bacterium
CGCTTAGCCGCGCCGGTGCGGCTAAGAGCCGCACCGGCGCGAGGTTATGATTGTCTCATTCAGTTACATCATCTGGTCTGGAGCCAACACACGACTTCTTCAACAGGCCCTAAAGACCCGTGGCACCCAGGCTCAAGTGGCTGGCGGGCGCGCGTCCGCTGGCACTGAGCGGCGTCGACGTGAGCGCCCCTACGATCTGTCTTGAACACGGGTGTTGTTGCGCAATTGGATTGCACTCCGTATTGATCTCTCATGCCAGCGGACCGGGACATGGTGCATGGCTTGTCGGTGGATGTTGAGGGATTCGCCGAGTCGCATGCGCAGAGCGTGCGGGTCGATCCATCGCTGACCGATACCGGCGTCAGTGATACCGAGATTGAAGCTAACCTGAACACCACGCTCGACTTGTTCGCGCAGCACGTTTGCCGCGCGACGTTTTTCTTTTTGGGGCGGATCGGAGAATCGTCGCCGCATCTGGTCCGCATGACCGCCGACGCCGGGCATGAGATCGGGTGTCATTCGTACCAGCATCTGCGCATTACCGGGCAGACGCCCGACGAGTTCCGTGATCACCTGACACGGGCACGCGCGGCCCTGCAGGACGCGTCGGGACAGCCGGTGCTGGGGTTCCGGGCGCCGGATTTTTCGATCGGGGCGGGTAATCTGTGGGCATTCGATGAATTGTACGCGGCCGGTTTTCGGTATGACTCGAGTGTCGTTCCCACCGATATCCATGACGTGTATGGAATGTCCGATGTCCCCGAGGAGATCTACCGCTGGCCGAACGGATTGATCGAATTTCCATTGCCGGTCATGCGTATTCTGGGCGAGAGTGTTCCGGTGGGCGGCGGCGGGTACTTTCGGTTGTTTCCGCTGTGGCTGACGCAGCGGGGATTCCGTCAGAGTGCGCGTGCGGGGCGGCCGGGAGTGTTTTACATTCACCCGTATGAGATCGGGGCGGTCGCGCCGCGGTTATCCGGTTTGAGTGTAACGCGACGGTTTCGGCATTATGTGCGGTTGGGGCGTGGGCGTAAACGGTTGGGGTGGTTACTGGAACGATTGGAGTTTGCGCCGATGGTGGAGGTGTTGAAGAGGCAGGAGTTTGATGTGGGGGTTGAGTGAGGATCGCGTGTGGTTCGACCGCGAAGACCTAATTCCACCCTAACCGCGTAGTCTCTTCACAACAGTCATGTAGATTATGATGGAGCGTTTCGTAGGAGGGTCTGATGTTTCATGGTGGTGCCACAGGGACGACTGATGTTCGCGCCTATTTCGAGCGGGCGGCCGAGCGGTTTGATCGGCTGTACACCGAGGAGCGGCAGACGCCGTTTATGCGCTGGGTGAACGCCCGATTCCGTCGCGATATCGCCGAGCGATATCTGCAGACACTCGAGCTGGCCGAGCGGGTGCGCCCGGACAGTGTGTTGGATGTCGGATGCGGGTCGGGGCGGTATCTGGCGGCGCTCGCCGAACACGGGGTGCCTCATCTGGTAGGCGTCGATCTCTCCGAGCCGATGCTGGCCATCGCCAGACGCGAGACCGAACACAGCAACGGTGCAATGGTGGAACTCCATTGCGCCGACTACATGACGTGGACCTCGGGCGAGGCGCGCGACATGGTCATCGCGATGGGTTTGTTCGACTATGTGGACGATCCGCGTGCGATGCTCGAACGGATGCGTCGCGATGCCACACGTGCGGTGATTGCGTCGTTTCCCAGCAAGCACTGGTTCCGCACACCGCTGCGCAAGGTGCGCTACCGCATCAAGAAATGTCCGGTGTACTTCTATGATCCGGAGACGATCAAACAGCTTGGCCACGACGCGGGCTATGCGCGGGTTGACGTCGAGAAGATCCGTGGCGCGGGTATGGACTATGTGGCGACGTTTTGGGTGGATGGTAACGGGTAGATGAGTCGTCCGTATAGGTCAGACAGAAGTCTGTGGCGTGTCGGCTACAAGAACGATGTGTCATCCCTGACCACATGCTGTTGTAGGGGCGCATTGAATACGCCCTTGTTGCGTAGGTGTTGTGCGTGTCGGGCGTACGCAGTACGCCCCTACGTATGATGGTCAAGCTAAGCCTATTGGCAACTGCATCCTGAAAGTAGAAACCGCATGTTCATGGTGTGTATAGACCATACCGTGAGCCGGGGCTGTGAACGAGTACCACCGTTCCATGGTCAGTGATGAGGGCGACGACAAAGCTGCCGTAGCGGTCGCCGAGTTGGGCGTCGGCGAGGCCGAAGCGTTCCCGCTGTTGGGAATTGAAAACGTAGGCGGTGATGTTACGGTCGTTCGCATACTGGTTGATCTGTTCCATGGTTAACTCGGCTTCGTGGTGGCCGGCCAGCGTCAACCGGGCGGCGATCACCGCGCGCACGTCGAATCGATCGATTTCATTGAAGATAAACTCCATCGGCGCGAGGACGGTTGCTCCCTGTGGGAGTGCTTCGGCAACGCGGCGATGCTCGCGGGCAGCGTTGTGTTTTCCGGTTACGGCCGCGAGTGAATTGCTCGCGATACTGTGTGTAAGGAACAGTCCCCACACCGCGATCCCCAGTGCAGTCATCCACCGTTTGGTTCTACTCAGATGTGCTGTCCAGTGTGTGGTTGCCTGGGCGATCACCAGTGCAAAGAACGGCAGCAGCGCAATCGCGTAGGGTGTTGTCTTCGCCTTCGCCACTGCACCGAGGCCGATGACAATCACAATGCTGTAGGCGAGGAGTGACCGTCGCAGATCGGGACGCGATCGCCATGCGTACACGAAGGATGTGATGAACAACAGCGTCGTGAAGATAATCTCCGGTTTGCGGAAGAGCCGTTTGTGCTCATCGAGGACACGCCAGAACGGCGCGCTCCAATGGAAATCATCGGGGGTGAGTGACGGAACCTGGCGCAATTGATACGTCAGCATATCCCAATGACCGAACACATCGACGAAATAGAGCGAGGCGACCACGACGGCGGTGATGACGTACAGCGCCGAGTGCGCATACCGGCGATGAAGTAACAGCACGACCAAGGCCGCGGCGGTATAGATCATTCCATTGACATGTACCAGGACCGCGGCGCCGGCCAATAGCGCCGACGCGAGCAATGTGCCTGTCCGGCCGTGTTTGAGGTACCGCGATAAAGCGACGTATGACGCCACGCCACAGGCAGCGACCATCACTTCCGGTCGATAGAAATTGATGAATTTGAAATACAGCGGCATTCCCAACAGAGCGACCAGGCCGATGCGCCACGTGAGCGACGGGTCGTCAGTCGATTCGTGGCGCAATTCACGAATCAGGAGCCAGACGGTTAGTGCTCCTCCGATGAACGAGACCAGGCGTAATGGTGTAAGACCCCAGCCGAACAGGAGCGTCATGAGCGCGCCCAATGCGATGAACAGTTTATGCGTGATCAGGATGCGTTCATGCTGCATCGCGTACCCGTGGAACAACTCGGATCGCATGACACCGTCGTGGGCAAGAAAGTACGCCTGTTCGCCGAGCCAGGCTTCATCGCCGATGAGGCGCTGATTGGGGATGCTGATGGCCAGGAGGACCAGCCAGAGGATGATCAGGATGGTGCAGACCCGTTTGGCGAGGTGTGGCCAGTGATGTGCGGGAGTGGTCGTCATCGGGTGGTCCTGGTGGAGGGGGAAGTCTACCACGGAATCGATGTGTTGGCCAGAGTAGGGTGGACTTCGCCCACCAATCATCCCTTGTTGTTATTCCCTCGGTCGCGGCGGACGGGATGACGGCGGGGAGCCTTAAGAGGATGCGCGGTAGAATCTCAACCCACCCTTACCGTCAGTCGACTTTGTCGACTGATGGTAAGGGTAGGGCACCCAATCGGATTTATAAGGCATTAAATGTTATAGCGTTACGGTAATTGTCGGGGCTGTGTGGAAAGTCGGCAACAGAATCGAGTGAGCGTCGTATCATTCATACGTATGAATGAACCGGTCGACACGCGTACACGACTGCTGGATGCCGCTCGAAGGCTGTTCGCCGAACGTGGCTACATGGGGACCTCGATCAAGGCGATTACTGATGCGGCCGGGGCCAACCTGGGGGCGGTGACCTATCATTTCAAGACGAAGGACGCTCTCTACGACGCGGTGGTGCGGTCGTTGACCGAGCCGCTGGTGGCCACTGTTGAGGACGCGCTACGCAGCGGTGGGGCGCCGATTGACCGCATCGAGGCGGCCTTGCGCGCCTATTCGGAATACATGCACACGCGTGAGGAGGTCCCCTCGCTGCTGTTGCAGGAACTGGCGCTGAACCGTCCGATTCTCACGCCGATTCGTGAGACGATTGGTCCCCTGCTCCGCGGGATTGCATCGGTGATTGCCGAGGGGCAGCGCGACGGTTCGATTGTGGCCGGTGATCCGTTGCTGCTCACAATCAGCACAATGTCGCAGTCGGCGTTTCTGGTCGTGATGCGGCGACCGGTGAATGAGATCGCGGGGGTGAATATGCTCGATGCCACAATGCGTCGCCGGATGGTCGATCACATTGTGACGATTGTGCGACGCGGATTGGTGGTTGTGAATGGAGGCCGGTCATGAGGCCGAGTCGAATACTCATAATTGTTCTGCTTGTCGTGGCGATGTCCGCGGCACCGCCTGCTTTGGCGGAAGAGACGAAGGCGGGGTTCGATCTAACGTTGCGTGATGCGGTCGCGCGGGCGCTGGCGCAACATCCGTCGGTGGCACGTGCCGACGCGGTGGGATCGCGCGCCAGCGCCATCGTGCAACGCGCCCAAGCAGCCTGGTTTCCATCGCTGACTGTCAGCGGGACGTTGCATCAGTATGAGGAGCCGATGATCGCCTGGCCAATTCATCGTTTTGACTTTGCGGCCATCCCGCCATTCGATGAAACGCTGATTCAGGGATCGCTGCAACTCGACTACACGCTGTTCAACGGGTCACGTGTTCCACGCATCCGCCAGGCAAAACGGCACGTCGATGCGGCGTTGTACGGAACGGGTGCGGCGGAGCAGCAACTCATGGCATCGGTGGTGGCGGCGTATTTGTCGGTGCTCAGTGCGCAGGAGTTATTGCGTGCGCATGATCGCCGATACGAGGCGTTGACGGCCGAATTGGATCGGGTGCGGCAATTGCACGCTGTCGGTCGTGCGGCGGATGTGGAGATGGCGCGCGCCGAGGCAGCACTGGCCGGCGCCGATGCCGACCGTGTGCAGGCGCAGGGACGGCTCGACGTGGCGCGGCGTGATCTGGCGCGTCTCATTGCCGAAACGCCCGACATTATGATGGCGACACAGTTGTATCCGGTTTCGCTCTCTGGATATGATGGCCCCGATCAGACTGCGGCACTGTCGTCGGCGCTATCCAGCAATCCCGAGTACCTTGCCAAGCGAAATGAGATGCAGGCGGCAGAAGCAGGACGGTCGGCCGCACGCGGTGCACGCTGGCCGTCGGTGAGTGTGCGTGGGACATTGACTGAGTACCGCGACGGTGAGGGGAACAATACGAATGAGTGGCATGCGCTGGCGATGATTGGTGTGCCGATCTTTACCGGCGGTGTCATTGCCGGGCAGGTGTCAGAAGCGGAAGCAGCGTATCGGGTGGCGTCGGAGGATCTGCGACTCACCGAAGATCGCATCACATCCGAGGTTGATCGTGCGGTGGCGCAGGTTCGCGAGTCGCATGCGCGGGTGCAGAGCCTGACACGAGCGGTCGAAAGTTTGGAAGAAGTTGTCCGCATTGAAAAGCTGCGTCTCGAAACCGGTTCGCAAACACAAACCGACTATCTGCAGGCTGAGGCCGAACTGTTAAGCGCACGCGCCGGCCTGATCGAGGCGCGTCACGGGGAAATGATCGCGCGCACCACGCTGGCGCGTGTGACCGGAACGCTGAATACGCACTGGATTGAGCAGAATGTGGAGC
>WJJR01000264.1 GCA_014729565.1 Candidatus Zixiibacteriota bacterium
ACCAGCGATGGCTCTCCAGAGCCGGCCAGTCGGCCCGAATGCGGTAGAATCGCTGCCCATCGCGGACGATCACGCGATCGATGCGGACGGTGTCAAGATCGCGTATCTCGGATTGCATAGCGTCATCGGGTGAATGGACCTCGAAAACCCACATATTCCCCTCAGCCAACGGCAAGAATGAGTCTCCGGCCGGATGAATCTCGAGCTGAGATTGCGACCCGCAGGCATGCACGATCCCCATGACCAGGACCACAATGCCAAGGAAATAGGCCACAGATGATGCACGTGACGATGTGAACTGCCGCTGGCTCATAGCTTAACTCCACCCTGAATACCCGCCTCCTCCAAGGATATTCCCGGAATACTTGTGCGGCTCACGATCTGTGACAAAGACCGGGAACGGCAATCGCGGCCGCACCTATGCGCTTGTCGTGTAACGACCTATGAGATACATCTGATGTGACAGCTCAACTCGTGCTCACTCGAGCCGTCGCTTCATGGCCCGATATCGATCCGGGTAGATGGGTAGATTCTGGACGTTCTCGTCCATTGCGGCGATTTGGGCTTCGATCTTCCGAATCCGCTCCTGGGTTTCGGGATGCGAGGCGGTCAGGTTTTCGAAGAAGCCCCGGTCGCCCTGGTCGCCCGAGGCCTCAGCGAGTTTCGTGAACATGTCGACGGTGGCATTGGGGTTATAGCCGGCCTTGACCATGTAGTGGACGCCGTACTCGTCGGCCTGCAGTTCGTTGCTACGGCCATAGCCGGTCAGGGCCAGATTGAGAACTGTTCCGGCCACCTGCCCCGCCAGCTCCTGGGATTCCTTTCCGAGAGCCAGGTTGATGAGAATGATGCCGCCATAGGCTGCCTGGAGGGTCTTCACTGAGTGGCGTGCGACGACGTGAGAGATCTCATGCGCCATCACCGCGGCCAATTCCGCCTCGGTATCCATCATGTCCAGAATCCCGGTGTAGAAGTAGATGAATCCGCCCGGCGCTGCGAAAGCGTTGACCTGGTCCGACGCGATGACACGAAACCGGTAGCCGAGATCGGGACGATCGCAGACCGCTACGATCTTCTCCCCCACTTCGGTCAGGTATGATTGCCAGAGGCTGTCCTGAAGAATGTTCTCCTGCGATTCGACCTCTTGCGCCACCTGGCGCCCGATCGATTTTTCCTGCTCCTCAGACAGCAGAATGACCGACTTTTCGCCACCGGGGCCGGTTGTTGCACAGGCGACCAGCAGCACCATGACCATGAGGTTGACAGCTATTGAAGATACCCGTGTCATCATTCGTCCTTTCGGATTCTGGTTCGCATCCGCCGGGGGGCGGGCATCGCCGAGGTATTTAATCGTCAGAATGGCCAGCCCGGTCAAGAGCATTGATCCCGAGACGTTGGCTGAAGAATCCTTGGAATATGAAACTGTCTGCGGGATACTAAGGTTCAGTGTTGATTGATCATGCAAATGGGAGTGTGATACGGTGAATTCGAAATACATCTGCGTTGTGATTGCTGTTGTTCTGATCGCGGGATGCGGTGACGACACCGGAAGTGGGCCGGCGGCATCCGATCTGTTCGAAGCGACGCTGACGGTAAACGGCCTTCCCGGCACCAACATTAACAACCTCACCTTCGAACTCTCGGGAGATCAGATGATCCCGCCGCAAACGACTGATGCCAGCGGGACGGTCGACCTGATTCTCGGCAAGTCCAGTCTGAGCTATAAAATCACGCTGAACAACGCCTCGAACGTGAACCGAGCGGAGCTGTATGTCGGAGCACCGAACAGCAACGGAACGCAGGCGGCCGTCTTGTTCTCCGGTCCGGCATCGTCGTCGATGGACTCAGTGCTGGTTGACAGCGCACTCCTCGCCGAGGACTTTACGAATATCTCACTCGACTCGACTCTTGTCGCCGCGGCCAATGGGGCGGCCTATGTTCAAATCGCCACCCTGTCTGCCCCGCAGGGTTTACTCCGTGGTCAAACGGCGCCCAGTGGGAATGCTTCGTTGGTTCTGGGCTCGGGTGCCGTGCAATATGACGTGCGGACATTCGTTCTCGATGGGATCATATCGGCAACGCTGAACGAGGGTACTCCCGGACGGTTTGGTGATGTCAAAGTCGTCTTATTCGAAGATTCCGAGGGACGTGATGATGTCAACGGCCGGTTAGCGTCCGACGTCTTTCGCGGCGACGACATTGTCGATTCCACATCGGTCGATTCGTTGATCACACTCATCCGCAATGAACGCACCTACATCAACATCATTACAATCGACGTCCCTCAAGGCGTCATCCGCGGGCAGGTGGAATTGGCGGATTAATGGTGAGATTCGGTTTACAGTAAGCGCAGCGGGGGTATTCAATTCGCCCCTACGCGATGTGCGCAAACGGCAATGAGACGCTGAGCGATGAAGCATCCGGCATCAATCAACCTCACCAATTAGAGCAATTCTCAGAATTCTGTTCCGATTGATCAGAGGCGAGGCTCGGCTCAGTTCATACTCACGTTCGGGTGCCACGGGCCTTCAGGGCGTGTTGAAAAAGTCGTGTCTTGTTTCCGGACCACGCTCAGCCACCAAACGAATGAACTGTGACCTCGCGTAGGTCCGGCTCTTAGCCGGACCGGTGCGGCTAAGAGCCGCACCTACGCGACGATGATGTGGGTTTTTCAACACGCTCTTCAGGCCCGTGCAGCGAGAGTGTGCCAACGTGAACCACGGGCCTGACGGCCCGTGGCACCCAATGCAAACGGAATGCAATTATGACGTAGATTACGGTTCACACCCTTTGCACGGCGAATACCCCTGGTAGAATGCCGAGTCGCGTGCGGGGAAGAGACGCACATCGTCGAGCTTGATTCGTGACACACTCGGGCACGATGGCCGGTGAAAGCGAAACCCGCGCCACGATCCGATATACTGCCGTTCATCACCCGGCGGCATCCGTGCCCACATGCCCCGCTCGGTGCGCATTGCTGTTCGCTGAACGTGGACCATGTCCGGACCGTACTTGAGATTCCCGTCGAAAAAGTAACACCACGCCAACCCGGCCTTGAGAATCTCCATGTTCACCATGCGGTTCTCGACAAACACAAATGCCAGTGTGCGGCCATAGCGATCTACACGATCATCCCC
>WJJR01000265.1 GCA_014729565.1 Candidatus Zixiibacteriota bacterium
AGCGCCGTAGGCGCGAAACAACGTAGCACCGGGCGCAAGCCCGGTGTTTGGAGAATACCAATAACGAGAAGCTCTGTAGGGACGAAACCACGATTAGCATCCGGCGTTCGAATGTGTCGCCCCTATGGGGCTTTGATTGATACGCCTTCAGGTTCACCGGGCTGACGCCCGGTGCTACGTTGTTTCGCCGCGACGCGGCTGAGTGCAAAATGACCCACGCCGAGCTATGGCTCGGCGGTGCTCCCCTCGGCGGACCGAAGCCATCCTTTCTCTTGCGTCAATCGACATCGATCCGCTGATTGCCGGGCGTGAACTATCGCAGCCGTCAGAAACGCGGGCAGGCGCCAACGTTTTTTTATGCACCGGCGGATCAGATCGATGAGACGTCACTGACGCTCTCGGGGCAGGAAGCGAAACACGCGACGACGGTTTGCCGCCTTGCCAAGGGATCACAGATGACCGTGACCGATGGCGCCGGGAATGCCTATGACTGCGAAATTACCGGCGTGAAGCGTGGAGTGGTCCATGCGGACATCGTGCGCGCGCATCGACGATTGGGTGAACCGTTTGCGACGGTGACCCTGGCGGTCGGTGTTGGAAAACCGGCGACCGTGGATTGGATCGTTGAGAAAGGCGTGGAACTGGGTGTGTCGTCGATTGTGCCGATCCGGTGTGCGAACTCGGTCTCGGGGCTGAGCGATTCGGCCGCGGCGAAACGGCGGCTGTCGCGTTGGCGACGATTGGCATTGGGTGCGATGAAGCAATCGCTGCGCTCGGTACGGCCCGATGTTCATGAAATCATGTCGATCGATGACGCGCGCACACTGATCGACGATCATCAGATGTCGTTTATCGCCGATCCCGACGGTCAGCCGTTATCGATCGCCGCTCACAGTCATGTGCAAATGACGAAATCGCTATTGTTCGTGGGGCCCGAAGCGGGTTTTACTAATGACGAATGCGCACGGCTGATCGACGCCGGCGCGGTGCCGTTCTCGCTCGGTGCGCGGCGCTTGCGGGCGGAAACGGCGGCTATTGTATCTCTAACATTGCTACTCAAGGAGCTGGATGAACTATGACACCATCATATCCCACCGATTCGGAATGTTTGTTCTGTAAGATTATTGCCGGTGAAATGAAGTCGAACATCCGCTACGAATCTGATCAGGTCATCGCGTTCGATGACATCAATCCGAAGTCGAAGACGCATGTCTTGATTTGCCCCAGGGGACATTACCCGACTCTCATGGACACGCCGCCCGAGGTTATTACCACGCTGTTGGAAGAAGTGAAGACTGTGGCGCGCGAACTGGGTTCCGACGAGCGGGGCTTCCGTCTGATCATCAACAACGGCAAAGAGGGGGGGCAGATCGTCTTCCATCTGCACGCGCATTTTCTCGCCGGCCAACAACAGCATGGGTTTTAGTCGACCGGCGACAGGATCGTCAGCACAGCCGGCCAATGAGGGAATGGCTCCCACGTTGGTCGGCGTCGTGTTTGTGCTGCTTGCGATCACGACCTGGGGCGTGTACTTCTCGTTCGCGATCATTGTCCTGCGTAAACTGACAGCGATCGAATTCCTGATGTTCCGCTGGGGAATCGGTGTCTGCACGCTGCTGTTATTGAATCTCGCCATTCGCAAACCGCTGCGTGTGGCCAAAGCCGACTGGCCCGTTGTCGCCAGTGCGATTGTCATTGGGATTGTCGTCCATCAATTGTTGCAGGTCAACGGCCTGAAGTATACGACCTCGACGAACACCGGATGGATACTGACAACCATTCCCCCGATCACCGGCGCATTGGGTTGGATATTCCTGCGCGAGCGTCTGCGCGTGCGGCAGATTGTCGGGCTGATTATTGCCATGACCGGTGTCACGCTGTTTGTCACCAACGGCAATCTCAGTGAGATGTCGCTGGGCAATAATCTGGGCGATCTACTGGTGTTCGGCAGCGTGTTTACCTGGTCGATTTATACGATTCTGACGAAATCCCGGCTTGGGCGCTACGATGCGCTGGGCATTTCGATTGTTTACATGCTGTGGGGATTCGGGACATTCATCCTGCTCAAATTGTTCGAATCGGGGCTGCAGATACCGTCGCTGACAACAGCCGAGTGGCTGATCATGCTCGGGATCGGAGTGTTCCCGTCGGGTTTGGCCTACTATTGGTGGAATGCCGGTTTGCAGCGCCTGACCGCAGTGAACACGAGCATGTTTCTGTTTATCGAGGCGATTGTGGCCTCGTCTGTCGGCGCCCTCATGCTGGGCGACGTTTTCTCTACAGCGATGGTTGGTTTTGCGCTGTTAATCGTCATCGGCGTGTCGGTGGCGCAGGGTGTGCAGGCGCGCCGGAGGGTGCGTGTGGATGAATCGGTTTGACAACATGTATGACAGGACTACTTTGAAGCGTCCATGACTCATTTGGGACTCGATAGTCCGGCGGTGACGATTGCGCTGGCGCTGGCGGTGGGGTTGATCGTTCAGATCATCGCCCATCATGTGCGCTTGCCGGGCATTGTCTTGCTGTTGGCGGCGGGCGCGTTGCTCGGGCCCGATCTCGCCAATCTCGTGCAGCCGCATACACTCGGTCCCGCTCTGCGTCTCCTTGTTGGATTCGCGGTCGCCGTGGTTCTGTTCGAGGGGGGACTCAATCTCAACCTCGGACGGTTGCGTCACGAATCAGGTGTCATTCAGAGCCTGGTGACGGTCGGTGCGGTGATCACCGGAGTTGGCGGGACACTGGCCGCACGCTGGGTGCTCGGTTGGGATTGGGGTGTGGCCACGCTTTTCGGTGCGCTCGTAATTGTCACCGGGCCAACCGTGATTGCGCCGCTGGTTCGACGCATTCGTCTGAATCGAAACCTGCAGACGATTCTCGAGGCGGAAGGCGTACTCATCGATCCGATCGGCGCGATCATCGCGGTGGTGGCGCTGGAGATCGTTATCAGTCCCAGTGCGTCATCATTCATCTCGGGTGTGCTTCATCTGTTTGCCAAGCTGGGCGTCGGTGCGTTGTTCGGTGCGTTAGCCGGCCTCATCATGACTGTGGCGCTGCGTTCGCGTCGCCTGATCCCCGAGGGCTTGGAGAACGTGCTCATCCTGACGCTGGTTTTGGCTGCCTTCCACTTGAGTGACGCGGCGCAGACCGAAAGTGGCATTGTTGCCGTGACGGTCGCCGGCATGGTCGTCGCCAATTCCAGGGCGCGTGTCTTGCGCGACCTGATGGAATTCAAAGAGCAATTGACGACGCTCTTCATCGGTATGTTGTTCGTTTTGCTCGCCGCCGATGTGCGGTTCGTCCAGGTGCAATCTCTTGGTGTGCCGGGACTGATCGTCGTGGCGATTCTGATGTTCATCGTGCGGCCGATCAACATTATCGCCAGCACCGTCGGATCGCGGCTAAGAGCAGGGGAGAAGG
>WJJR01000266.1 GCA_014729565.1 Candidatus Zixiibacteriota bacterium
CACTCCCTCGATCCAGGTGTTGCCGCAGTCCGCCGATACGGCGACCCATGTCTCGATGTTGGTGTTGGAGAGATCGCTGCGACGGGAATAGTACTCGACGTAGATATCTCCAGTATTGGGGTCAACTGATATTTGTGGTGCCCATTGGTCGAGGCCGTTACCCATGGGATCGGTATTGACCCTGACCGGGGGATTCCAGTTCCCCATCATGCCGTCAGGGCTTGACATGAACCATATGTCGTAGTCGGTCCCGCTGCTATAGTCGGCCCAGACCACATATACCATACCCGGGCAGGGGCCGAAGCCGTTGTCGATTGCCACGGCGGCTGTGGGAGCGATATTTATCCCCGGATTCACCACCGGCGGTCCACCCGCAATTGGAATAATGACCGGGCCGCCGCCACCCAAAAGGCCAAAGCCGCCACCGGGACCCGGTGTGGCGTCGACATACAGATTGGGACCATCGGTCCACGTGATGTACATCCCGCCGGGAGGGACAACCGGATTGCCGACGGTCATCGTAGCCATATCGGGTCGGTGCGCGGCAACCTGATTAGGACTCACCGCTCCGCCCCAGATTGGCAGTGGCGTCGAGAAGGCCGGATAGGTCGGCGGAGTTCCCGGCACAGTGTGGGTATAGATATACCATATCTGGTAGTTATCGCCCGGGTCATCCATGGGATGGCCGTTGCCGTCAGCATCACCTCCGGTACCGTCGATATACTCTACCCAGGCGATGTGGCCGGTACCCAGTGCCGGTGGTGGATTGGTCATCCAATCGTCCACCTCAACCGCCGGATAGTCGAACCAATTGACGCCGGGGGTACTGGCGCCGATGAGTACCGGCGCTGGGAATCCGGCGCCACCACCGGGGGATATGTTCATGTGAATCGCTGACGGTCCGATCCATTGCCCACCCGCTTGATAGGCTGTCGCCGCCATGAGGTATCCACCGTTGGGGCCGGCGGCCAGGGGCAATGAAGCCAGCGAGGGATTCCATTCGTCGGTGAAGCCTGACGGCGGCGTGAGAACGGTCGGCGTCCAGGTTAGCCCGCCGTCGAATGATTGACCAAAGCCGATTTGTGAGTTGCCGAGACCCGCCGGCGTGAACTCGGTCCAGAGGGAGTAGATTTCACCGCCGAGCACTTCGCTCAGGGCTACGTCGGCATTGTTCTGTTCGGTGTTGGGTGCACTTGTGTTGTTCACCCAGCGGTTTGGCCACGCTGCGAAGACCGCGGCTGTCAGGCCGATTACGGCCAGAACCAGCACAGTCCACCCCGCCGTGTGTCGAAGCGGTTTGCACGTCATGATGAGCACTCCTATGGCTTGATATTCGTCCTGCTAAGACCTGTTTGCGATGTTAGTCGCGTCAGTTGATCGGAGGTTCTGTGAAGTTCACTGTAATATAGCGTCGGGAGGCGATATTGTCAATTGTTAAGAAGCTGTAAGAGCGCGGCTTATGGAATCACAACCCGGGCAGACAATGCAGCCATTCGTTCCTGGCAGAGGTCATTCGCAAGCAGCGGGCGGTGGGCCACTTGCGAATTAGACAGGCCCCTGCGGCGATCGCTGCCAATCTTCCCAATCGTGTCATCTCCGCACACTCCGGCTATGAACTTCTGTAGAATAGAACAGTTACACTGATAACATAGAAGTTCTTGTCCACAACTCAAGAATTCAGTTAAGGTCTTTGACATGGATCGTTGTGGTCCATTCATTGAATTGCAGGAAACAGGTTAACCCCGGAGGATGTATGAATATCAGCGAGTACCTTGATCCCATCGTACAGTGGCTCGGTAGTGTCGGCCTGAGAATACTGATCATTATCGTCATCGCTCTTATAGCGATGTGGCTACTGAAAAAACTAACCTTCCGCCTGGTCAAGACTTTCAGTCGAGAAGGCAAGTCCGATGCCTACTACAAGCGACTGAATACACTGAACGGCGTGACCGGGAATATCGTGACCGTTGCTGTACTTGCCGTCGCTCTGTTCACGATTCTGGGCGAACTCGGGATCGCTCTCGGGCCGATCCTGACGGCTGCCGGTGTTATCGGCGTGGCAATTGGCTTCGGATCTCAGCAACTGGTCCAGGATGTCCTGAGCGGGTTCTTCATTCTGCTGGAGGATCAGATACGGGTAGGCGATGTCGTGAATATCGCGGGGCAGGGCGGTCTGGTCGAACGAGTGACCCTCAGGATGACCGTACTCCGAGACCTTGGTGGAAATGTCCACTACATCCGCAATGGACAGATCGGCGTGATCACGAACATGACCCACATCTTCTCGTACGCCCTCATGGATATCGGTGTCGCCTACCGCGAGAACGTTGATACCGTGATGGAAGTCATCAAGGAAGTGGCTGCAACCATGCGTGGCGACGACTCTCCGCTCAAGGACGACATCCTTGACGACATCGAGATCCTCGGCGTCGATAAGTTCGCCGACAGCGCCGTGATCATTAAGGCCCGTATCAAGACCAAGCCCATCAAACAGTGGAGTGTCATGCGCGAGTTCAACCGTCGCCTGAAGCTCACTTTTGACGAGAAGAACATCGAGATACCCTTCCCGCACGTTACCCTGTACATGGGCG
>WJJR01000267.1 GCA_014729565.1 Candidatus Zixiibacteriota bacterium
AGTGAATTTCGCGACTACTACCAATCACGACAGTTGATTCTGGGTATGGACCGCCTCGATTACACCAAGGGGATTCCCGAGCGATTTAGCGCCTTTGAACGGGCGTTGGAAAAGTATCCGGAACTGCGCGGAAATGTTTCGTTGATTCAGGTGGTGATTCCGAGCCGCACCCATGTACCCGACTACCGCGATCTGAAATCGGAGATCGACGGATTGATCGGGAGAATTAACGGCCGGTTCTCGAGCCAGGGATGGGTGCCCATCTATTATATCTACCGGTCGCTCGATCGGGTCTCCCTGCTGGCTCTGTACCGCGCGTGTGAGATCGGACTGGTCACGCCGCTGCGCGACGGCATGAATCTGATTGCCAAGGAATTCTGTGCCTGTTCGGTCAATGGACACGATGTCCTGATTCTCAGCGAGTTCGCCGGCGCGGCCGATCAGCTCTGTCCGAATGCCCTCTGCGTCAATCCGTATGATCGCGAAACCACGGCCGATGCGATCCATGCCGCCTACTCGATGGACCTGGACAGCCGGGTCCAGCGGATGCGTCGGCTGCGGCGTGAGATCAAGAGAAACGATGTACACCAATGGCTGCAGTGGGTCATGGGATTCAGCCAGGGTCCGGAATCTGCCTCTGGTGATGTGGACACGGCTCTGGACGCTGTCGAGGAATCGGCGTGGTCGGGGACTTGAGTTGTCGGGCGGTGTAGAGATCGTGGAGATTGTGACAGGGGTCAACAAGGTTGTCCGGACGGCCGCAGAGAGCGATATGTTGCTTTACAACAACGAGTTATCGATTCGTTTCGAGGGGGTCAGACAGGTCCGTTTTGGGCGAAAGGAATAGTAATCCGGGAGTGTCACCGCAAGATTAAGCCTAGATTAGGCTTGCGCCAGATCGTCGAATCCGTATTATTGATTGGGACACGGTTTGTGCACCCCGAGCACCGCGTGAGACAGATGGGCTCTCACCGCCCATCATTGCGATAGACGAACGAAAAGGGATCTTATGCGCGACCCGAAGCAAGGGGCAGGGACGCGCCGTCGGTGGTGGTTCACCGCCGCGGGTTGTCTGTTTGCGCTCCTCGCGTCGACGCTTGCGACGTGGGCACAAGACGCCGGTACGCCTGACTGGGGCGTGATCACGCGCACCGAAATGCGTGATCATTATGCCGACGATCCCATGGCCGGTGCGGTGGTCGTCTTTGACAAGGGCTTCATTACAGTCGGCCCCGGTTTCCAGTTTACGTACGAACGGCATCGCAGGATTCAGATTTTTGGGCAAGGCTCGTATCATTACGGCAACGTCGAAATCACCCTCTACAAATCCGAAAATCTCGACAATATCGAAGCACACACGCTGACTCCGAACGGCGACCGGATCGAGATCAGCCATCGCGACATTCACAAGACGGAAACCGGTGATATGGAAACGTACGTGTTCGCGTTTCCCGAAGTCTCGCCGGGGGCTGTTCTCGAGTACCGCTACAAGATCAATTCGAACAATTTCTACTATTTGCGTCCGTGGACCTTCCAGAACGAGATCCCCACGGAATATTCGGAGCTGACTGTTCGGCTGCCGGAAGGTTTTGAATACGAAGTCGTTCTCAACAATTCCGATCTTGTCGAAGGCCCTGACACCGCGCTGGTCGCCACAATCCGTCAGGAAGGCAAGGTCCGCCAGTTCACCTGGCGCAGCCGCGATTTGTCGCGGTTGGTGGGTGAGCCGTGCGTGCTATCGCTGCTCGACCACCGCGCTCAGCTCGATTTCCAGATTGTCCGTTATCGTGATAACAACAAGGTGTGGGAGTTTGTTGATAGCTGGGCCGACCTTGCACGCCAAGTGCGGAATCTCTACAAACCACTACTGAAGACCGACGACGATTGGCCGCGTTTTGAGAAAGCGGACGGTGAGACCCGTGAGGAATTGGCCAATCGGGTGTATCGCTTTGTGCGTGACTCGGTGGCGTTATCGGGCGAGGCTCAGGCCATCACCAATGGGCTGTTACCTGCCGAAGACGTGTTTGAGCAACGGCGCGGCAACAGTCTTGAGAAGAATCTGCTGCTGGTGTCCCTGTTGCGACACAACGGGTTCCACGCGTATCCGATTTTGATCTCGCGCCGCGACCATCTCCGGTTTGACCGTCGTGACCATCGCTTGTTTCAGTTCAACCACGCGTTGGCGTTGGTCGAAATCGATTCCGACCAGCGTGTTTTCTGCGATGCCAACACGCCGGCGGCATGGATGGGCTATCTCCCACCGGAGAGCCAGGTCGATGCGGGTGTCGTGATCGGACATCCGTCGATTGAAGAAGTGGTGATCGACGTTCCGGCGCCGCCGATTGCCAATGATGCGCGCGCCGAAGCCTCGGTGACGCTTCGCGGAGACGGTTCTGCTTTCGGGCGAATTGAAGGTACCGTCGGCGGCGAAGCGGCGTATGAACTGCTGCGCGCCCTTGGTGACCACGACACGGTGGCTTACCTGCAGGAACAGTGGCTGGACGGCGCCATTCCCACCAGCTTCGAGGTCAAGGGTGGCGACTATGACTATTGGTCGCCGATCACGTTCATCGCTGAGTTCGAATGGCCGCAGGCGGCGACAGTCGATAACGGCCGGCTGTTTTTGCGCCCGTCGATTCTGCGTAAACTGAAATCGAATCCGCTGATGACCAAATCGCGCCGCTATCCGATCTCGTTCGATACGCCGTGGTCTGAGGATTGCCGGATCCGGTGGACGCTCCCTGAAGACTTTGAGTTGACCGATGTCCCGGCCAGCCGTGAGGTCATTGGTGACGGGTTTGAGTTCCACTCTTCGGTCGTACGCGACGGCAACCAGGTCATCTCGTCACGCACGTGGAATGTCAACAAACGCGACTTCCCCGTCACCCGCTTCCGTGATCTGCGCGAGTTGTTCAACACCGTTCAATTGTCGGAACAAGGGTTGATGGTGCTCTATCACGATACGCTGTAAGTCCAATCCTCCCTGATCTTCATCTCTTCATTTGCTATTTTGCCGCCGGCATCAATGATGCCCGCAGGCATCGTGTCACAGACTCGGTGGCGGTTGATGCAGAAGGGTGTTTTTGTTCAGTCTGACGGTTCGATTGCGTATTATAGATGCAGCACGTGATGTCCGTTTCGTGTACACCTCTGTGATGAGCAAACCGACTTCCTCCATTTGGCCGACCCGGCGCAGGGTCTTGGCGCTTGTCCTGTTCTGTGTGCTGGCGCTGCCCAGCCTCGTGTTCGCCAACGACATATCGTGGTCATCGTACCCGGCGTACTACGAGACAGACGAGTGGTCGATCGAATGGTCGTCGCGCCGGCGACTGACCGTCGAGGCCCATCGCGTCATCCGAGTCAATCGCACTACGGGTGTTGATGCCGGTCGCATCCGGATTTGGGATACGTTCTTCCAACGGCTGCAGATGTTTGAAGGGACGGTCACAGACACGTTCGGGAACATCTTGTTTGAGTTGACCGAAGATGAGGTCGAATCGGTGGAGCCATTCTCCGATTTCCGGCTGTATTCGGGCGATGTGATTCGGTCGGCCGATCTGGTCGCCCCGCGCCCGCCGTATATCATTGAGGCGCGTTGGCAGGTTGAAATCGAGAACGTGTTTTTCTGGCCCGATTGGGTGATCGGGGATCGTTGGCCCCGCCGCCATGCGTCGTATCAAGTGCATGTTCCGCGCCGCGAGAACATTCACTATCAACAGGTCGCACCGACGTTGGTCCAGTATCAGGAAGACGATCCCCGTGGACAAATCCACCGCTGGGAGCTGAACAACTGGATTCCCGAGGACATCGGTTCCGCCGGTGAGAAGACGCTCACTCCGCTGCTCCATGTGGCACCGGAGGAGTTTCGTGTCGGCGGCGAGGAAGGCGCGACGGATTCCTGGCACGCACTGGGTGAGTGGTATTGGGAACTGACGAAGGATCGATTCGGCCTCGACGATGACCAGAAGCGGTGGGTCGATGCACAAGTCCAGGATGTCATCGGTGATCGAGCGCAAGCCTCTGTTTTGAAAGACTGGGTGTCTGATGAATGGCGATATGTCGCCATCGAGATCGGCCTTGGCGGCTGGCGCCCGCACGCATCATCGGAGGTCTTTGACACCAAATACGGCGATTGCAAGGACGTCGTGTTCCTGTGGATTTCCATGTTGCACTCGCTGGGCATGGAGGCCTACCCCGCGCTTATTCGCTCGCGCAATCCATTGCCGTTGGACCCGACTTTCCCCAAGGACTGGTTCGATCACGTGGTTGCCATGGCGATCATCGATGGAGATACACTATGGGCCGACCCGTCCGATTCCCGCTACCGTCTGGGGAGCCTTCCTCCCAGTTGCGAAGAGCGCTGGGCGTTGGTGGTGGGCCCGCTCGGTGGGCAATTGGTACAAACACCGTGCAAAACGTCCGATGACAACCGGCAGCGTGTTCGGTGCGAGGGGGAATTGGATGCCGACGGAAACTTGAGCTTCCACGCCCGCGTCGTTTCGAGTGGCCATTTCGCCGCGATGACTCCAGCCAATGGCGGCCGCAATGGCAGTGAATTGGCGGCAGCGATCCTGGGCGTGATGCCCGCCGCGACGTTGGCGACGATTGATGCCATCGAGGTGATTTCACCAAGCGAAATCGCGACGACGATCAGCGGACGCATCGATGGTTGGGCGATTGGCGGTACGCGGCGGATGGTCGTGCGGCCGCGACTCGGTGGGTGGATGGCAAATGACACCATCGGCGGCCGGATCGATCCCGGGACGGTACGATTCCCGGTCCGCTCATTCGATACGATCGTTGTTCATTTTCCGGCGGGCTGGCAACCGGAATTGTGGCCGACCGCGGAGTATCACTCAACAGCCAATGGTGAGTTCGGCGAAGCACGCAGTTTTGAAAGCGGGCGCCTGGAAGTGGTCCGGCATCTGCGGTGGGAGAAGTGCGACCGTTCCCCGTCCAGCCGCCGGGAGAACAAGGCGTTGCGCGACGCCTTCCAGGCCGCGCGCAGCGGCGAGTGGGTGTTCAACCACATTGAAGAATCGAATCACGGGGATACCTCGCACCACGCGGCCGACAGCCTGTCAAAAGCGACTCGCACACTGGATGAAACGTCGGAGACATCGCCGCCGGATTGAGGTGTCCACCACTGCCAATGACGTGAAGGCCATTGATGTCTAGTTGCGGCGGACATATGAGACGGCCCTATCGTAGCGCACTATTTAGTGTGTGGATTATTCTGAGCCTTCTGATATCTCTTCAGATTGCGTTGGCGCTTCCTCCGCAACGGACACTCGCGGATCGCATTGCGCGCAACCTTCTAGTGGAACCAAACCGATGGCCCTGGACGATGGCCAAGTTGTTCGCGGCGAGTATACCGACACGTATTTCACGGTCGCTTGCCGGGCAGACACCGAACACCATCGGCACCTTCGTTGCGAAGCGCAGAACTCCCTATCAGGCACCCGGCCATGAACACCTGTGGCTCTGTGTAACGTCCTCCGGTTCGGGTGGGAGTTATGTGGCGGTGATAGCCGAAGATAGTTCGGCGTACGAACTCGTTTGGGACACACTCATCTCCCCCAGTGTCATCTCTCCTTCACTTGAACTGGAAGATCTCAACGGAGACTCACGTCCGGAGATTGTCTACCACGGTGATGTATTGAATCCCGAAGTTCGTGAATGGACGGTCCTTGAGTGGGCCAACGGACACATGTACCTGATGGCGCCGCGACTGGATGTTCCATCCCCGTATCTGCGCCACAACCGCCTGCTCGGAGACAGCCTGCAGATACTCGACACCCGCGATCATGGCGTCAAGCGTTTACGGCTGTGGCATACCGCACCGCGACATGAGTGGGTCACCGTCCCGCGGGGATACCGCAACTTCGTCTTTCACGATTCCATCGGCGGATACCTGCCGGACGACTGAGGAATTTCATATTCCAATTTCATAAATTCGGGGTGCCCCACCCTACAGGGCGACCTGTTCTGCGTGCGTTCGTAGGGGCGTATGGAATACGCCCCCCGCGGCCAACCGGTACGGGAAGAGGGCGTACTCAGTACGCCCTTTCAGGTAATGGCGCTATCGATGCGCGAAGCATTCAGATCCTGGACCCCTTCAACACGCCCGGACGTCAGTGGTATAGCGATTGTCAGAACTATCTTCCGATTGAACACGCGATGTAGTACGGGCGCCTCGTTTACACTGAGTCAACCGAAGTGCCCGTGCCGCCTGGCCGAGACGCTTGCAGTGAGCGGAGTCGAACTGGCCATGCTACGTTCCCGAAAACCGGAACGGAATTCTAATTATCGCTATAACTTGTTGTCATTCCCGCGAAAGCGGGAATCCATTCTCCGCGCGTGGCTGGGTTCAAAATGGATCCCCGCTTGCGCGGGGATGACAGGGGAGGGTTGACGACTGAACGGGGGCTTCTGCGAACGGAAAATACTTCTG
>WJJR01000268.1 GCA_014729565.1 Candidatus Zixiibacteriota bacterium
CTGCTGAGGAAAACCAAACACTGCTCACTTCGCACCCTGCTGGTGAACGTGATCAAGATCGGGACGAAGGTTATTCAAGGCAGCCGATACATGACTTTCCGGTTGGCGGAGGTGGCCGTTAGCAAAGGTCATTGTGCGGAAATCCTGTTGCGGATTGAGCGGTTAAGATGTTGCCCGGCCTGATGTTCCAATCATTTCCTGGGAGCTTTCTGTGGAGAGGTATCTCCAAGATGGCCGTTATTTAAGGAATTGTATGACTTCGGAGGGCGGCAAGGCCAGGATGTATGATCGTGACGAAGGTTTGTCCACATCTGAACGGACAGAAGGCGGTCTGTTGAAGATGGAAACCCGAATGAACCCGGATCACCGCTTAGTATGGGGAATGTCGGGTTGTTGCCTTTTCCGATTCTCGGTCTCCCCGATTATTCTATCAGTAAATGAATTAGCCATCAGTCTGAGTTGTTTGAATGGCGATCGCCCGAGTCTGAATCAAAGCCGGACGTGCTGGGTGTTGTTATTGAATTGTTGACACCCGCTACAAGATTGCTAAATTGCTGCTATTCAATGTCTGCAGTG
This sequence comes from Candidatus Zixiibacteriota bacterium, assembly GCA_014729565.1. Classification (GTDB taxonomy): domain Bacteria; phylum Zixibacteria; class MSB-5A5; order WJJR01; family WJJR01; genus WJJR01. The sequence goes on from WJJR01000268.1 coordinate 577, forward strand.
AGGCCGCATCCCCGATGTGCCGGTTACGCACTGCATGGTTAGCAATGTCCATCGACAGGAGGTGACTCTATGAATGCACGAAGGACATCCTGGGCATTACTCAGTATCGCAGTCGTCGCACTCATCACCGTGGCGTCGTCAATCGGCATCGCTCAAGCGCAATGCAACTCGACAACTTGCGGGGAACATCTTGGAAAGGGACCGGGGGATATCAATGCAGACGATACGCTTGATGTCCACGACGTGCTAGGGCTGGCTGGTTATGTCTTGAAAAGAACTTGGGAGCTACCATCGAAATGCAATGCTGAAATTGACGGGCTGTGCAATCCGTATTGGGGGTGCGAACCAAGTCTTGGAGACGTGGCCTGGGAGATAGAGCACATATTCATTGCTCGGATAGACTTCCAGGACTGTGTTACTGCCGGTGAGGCACCGCTGCTCGGGGACATAGTTGCCCATCCTCGGTACATGAATGTCCCCGAGAGTCCCTCAGGTCTACATCGATTTGAAATCTACGTGCGCAATGACGGATCAACAACGCGGAATCTATACGGTTACAGCATTCCTCTGCAATTCACTCTGACCCGGGCCGGGAGCACAGGTGCAATCACCAATCTGCAAATTGTCGACTGGTATCTAGGGCCGGCGAATGGCTGGCAAACTTTCGGCATTGATCCCTTTGTTCACTCCGAAAACCTTGTATTCGCAGGAGCGGCACCGTCGAATACTCTTACTCCTGTAACGTTGGCCCCGGGCGATTCGCTGAGGCTTTTGGCCATCGATGTGAGTTACACGACTGGTGCTGGTGCCGACGGTCCGCGCCTTGAAGCTGGAATGTACCAGGATCCCAGCTACCCCGGCCACGTTCCTGTCTTGATTTCCGAGACTGGCTCGTCGAAAGGTGCATCGGCTGTCGGGTCAACAACCGCAGAACTCCTTGCTTTTGAAGAGGAGCAGGTTGCGAATGCTGAACCCGTTCCGGTTACCTCCGGTCCTATCCGGACACTTATGGCGTTACTATTGGGACTTGTTGGTTTTGGATTAATCTGGCGTTACACACGCGTCGGTGCAGTCTGGTCGGCAAAAATTGAAATGTGAAGAGGGCTCAACCGTAACAGTCCAGCCCTCCACAACAATCTTCATTCTCGCACCTATGCGTGCACCGGCGGCACATTGCGTCATGCATCGGGTGTCAGTTCGTGAACAAGAAGGTGTCGGCCGACGGAACGGCGTACATCGTCCCCAGCCTTGGCTCCGGTGATACAATCGATGGTCTCGTCGAATTGGTTCACTCAGTTCAATTCCAATCGACAACGCTGGTCAGCGACGGCCTCGACCTTTGGCTCGTCATTGATTGACGAGTGATGCCGTGGGTGACCCACGTGCAGTGCCCTGGCATGGTCATGAAACCACTTGCCGGTAAGACTTGACAAGATACGATCGGTTGTTAAGTTGGTGTACGTCTGTGCGGCAGATTCGTTTCACCCCGCCACCTCCGCGCAGTAGCAACGGTGTCAATTCAATACAATCATCCACCTTCGCAAGGAGCCTACTTGTGCGCATCGCGATTTCCACATCCCGGCTGGTAACGGTCAGTTTGGCATTCGTCCTCTCACTGTTTGTGATCGGGACTGTCTACGCGGTCCCCCCGCTCATCAACTATCAGGGAATCCTGCTCGATTCGGGCGGTAATCCTGTTTCCACGACGACCAGTGTTGAATTCGGAATTTGGGACGCGGCATCCTCCGGCACGCAATTGTGGTCGAGCACACGATCCATCGCTCCCGACACCATTGGCCGTTTCAATGTTCTGCTCGGCAGTTTGAACGCGATTCCCGACTCGGCCTTCGATGGCGACACGTACCTCAGTATCACCGTCGATTCCGATCCGGAGATGTCTCCACGTCAGCGCATTGTGTCGGTTGGATATTCCTATCGCGTCAACTCGGTCGATGGCGCGATGGGCGGCCATATCACCTCCGATGTCAGCATTGGCTCCGGCCACACGGTGACGGGAACCGATGTGTTTGTCGCAGGAGAAGACAATGAGAACGCCGGAGAATGGAGTTCCATCACCGGTGGCCGTCTGCATGAGATCTCCGATGGCAATGATCACATCATTGGTGGGGGACGGTTGCATCTGATTGACGGGGGCGAATTCGCCACCATCAGCGGCGGACTTGGCGGCATCATACACGATAACAGCGCGTCGGTGGTCAGCGGCGGCGCGGCCAACCGCATTGACTCCGGCGGCTACTGGAATGTCATTGCCGGTGGATTTGGCAATCGCATCTTCGGCAATCAGTACGCCGTTTCCATTGGTGGCGGCACGCTCAATCGCGTGGGATCGTCGACCACGACCGGGTTTCGCGCCTCTGCGATGGCCCCGGGTGACACACTATCCGGAGCCACAATCGCCGGCGGCGCGGACAATGACGTGACCGGGAACTACGCAACCGTGGCCGGAGGACGCGGTAACCGCGCCGACGGCTACGCGTCGTTCTCTGCCGGTTCCGGGGCGAGCGCCAACCACCCGGGGAGTTTCGTGTGGTCGGACAGTGCGGGGGCGATGAGTTCCACGGGCGACAACCAGTTCCTCATCGAAGCATCCGGCGGTGTCGGCATCGGCACCGACAGCCCCAGCGAACAACTCGAAGTGAATGGCGTCATCTACTCGTCGTCCGGCGGCATTCGCTTTCCGGATAATTCCGTTCAAACAACAG
>WJJR01000269.1 GCA_014729565.1 Candidatus Zixiibacteriota bacterium
TCCCAGTAGTGGTCGAACTCGTCTCGCTTGTCGACCGGGTCGGGCGGCGGTGCGGCCCGCTGTTGTTGTGTCAGAATCTGCGTATCCATTCATTTCTTGTATCGGCAGATGGCAAATCCACTGGAATCGGATATCTCATTTTGTATCATACTCTTGTACGCGCTTTCACAAGATATTCCGATTGGAGCAGATGATGGCCGATCCCGAATCCGTCCCCCAACCCGACCTGCAGTCCCATGATGACTTGTTGACTTTGATTCTGAATGCCTTCCACCGGACGATTGTCCACTACGCCCACTGGTGGCAGGAGGTCGAACGGGAGAAGGGCCTCGACGAGTGCATTGCGATCGAACAGAAAGTGTGGCCGGTATCCTTTGGCCTGCAGATGAAACGTCTCGGCAAGGTGCTCGGCTTTGAGGTCGATGACGAGGGCCTGCCGGTGGCCCTGAAGAACAAGTCCGCGCGTGAACTGCGCGAACTGCTCGATGCCCTCTCGGTCAATTGGCTGGCCAACGACGGCATCTGGTTCCAGGCGGTCGAGAACACCCACGGCATGGACATCGCGAAAACGTGCAACGACAGCGCGTGGTCGCGCTTCTCCCCCTTCGAGGCAGCCTGTATCGAAGCGCGTCATGAATTGCCTCCGGGGCCCCCGCTCCGAAAGTTGGCCTCGGCGCTTCACCATCGCCTCTACGCTCATGTCAACGAGTACACGATTGAGCACCTCGATGACAACACGCTGGTTTTGCGCATGAACAAATGCCGTGTGCAATCGGCCCGCGAGCGCAGAGGGCTGGATCCCTACCCGTGCAAATCAGGCGGCACGGTTGAATACACGACGTTCGCCCACGCCGTTGATCCATCGATCACAACCGAGTGTATCGGCTGCCCACCCGACCCGCATCCGGATGAGTGGGTGTGTGCGTGGAAGTTCAGTGTGTAATCTGAAATAACTCTTGTTGTCCCGAATCCGCCTCAAGCGCGTTTTGGGATGACACACAAGAAAAAGTGGCCCTGATGGCGGCTGTTTGCCATCAGGGCTTGCGTAACTCATGCCGGTAATGTCTTCAGTCGGAATTCCAACTCCAACGATCCGTTGACGATGCATATCGTTCTTCAGCGCCCGAGTGATGACGCGCTGAATTACACCCGTCGCGCCACAAAGAACTCGTAGGCATAGTAGTCGGAATGCCGTCGGTGCATCTCGGGCTCCCGGGCAATCTGATCGAGTGCGGTGATCGCTTCCTTGTCGGCGGCATATCGGCTGCGGAGTTCTTCGATGCGCTGCAACATCGGCGTGTAAAAATCATCCCACCACGCTTCGTCCGGGAGGGTGAAGTGCCCGATTAATGAGAATTGATGTCGCTCGATGGTCGCCAGCACATCTGCAACAGTTCCCATATCCGGATAGTCGGAGTCAAATGCCGCTTTGACCTCAGGCGGGGGATTCTGCTTGCACCAGACTGCATCGCTGAAGACTAAGTAGCCGTCGGAACGCAACAGCTTGTGGGAGATGCGCAGAGCCTTATCGAGACCAATGTTGTAGAACGCGCCCTCCGACCAAACGAGATCAAAACTCGCGGGCGGCAGATTCAGGTTCGCCATGTCGCCAACGGTTGCTGAGATACGCTCTGCGAGACCGTGCTCGGCGATTGCGGCACGGAGTCGCTCAACGTTTGGCGCATGGTTATCCACGGCCGCGATGGGTCCTGAGGTCAGGTCCGCCAAATGACGTGTCTGCTCCCCAACGCCACAGCCGAGGTCAAGCACCGCAGGTGACACCGGTAAGTCATGACAAAGCGCGAACGCCTTGGCTGTAGATGCACAATTGCCCGGACCCTGACGGGGCAGTGCCTCAAACACTTCGAAGAAGAGCTGCTCCAAATGTTTCGACGGCTCGCTCATTTCCTCTCTCCTGTCTCAAAACATCTTTGGAATTACGGGTGTCGCACCCCAACGGGGCGTGTTGGAGAAACCTGTTCGGCTTCGCCGAACGTGCAGACAGGAATGTCTGCACCACTGAGATTCAGTGAATTGCGCGCGAGGGCGCACACATAGGTGCGCCCCTACGAATTGTAGGGGCAGACCTGTGGGTCTGCCCCACACGTGACGGCGTCGGAACTGAACGCAAGACGTCTGGGACATCCGCTTCCTGTCTGATCGCTCATTCAACGCACCTAAAGCATTCGGCACTCCACCATCCTACTCTCTGAACCCGTGCTCCAACCCCCACGCGTGATCAATGAAGATCGCATAATCATAGGCCCAATCCGCGGGCGGACCATCACCCCGACAGACGGTCCAGAGGCTATAGTGGTTTTTAAAGGCCGGCTGGTTGATGAGTATATCATCCATGCCGATTTTGGGGCTGAAGCCTTTCTCATCCCAATCGGATGCAGACATCACGTACACCGCGGGACGTCGTCGGAGGATTGTTTCCGGCGTGAATCCCTCGCGCGCGATTTCGATGTCACACAGTCCCCAGGCATCGAGCGCCGGTAGATCAGTCTCAAAGGGGATGCGGCCGGCATCTTGCAGGGCAACCGTGGGATTTCCCTTTAGTGCATTGAGCCGCTCAACAATGCACATCTGCTGCTCGCGCATGTAGACATCGCCCTGCATGCGGCTCCACACTGCCGGCCAGCCCTGCATCGACCACAGGGCGAGAATTCCCAGAGTCAGCGGCGCCACACCGCTGTAACGTCGACGGACGAATTCGATTCCGGCGGGCGCCGCCACAGCAAGCAGCGGCAAAAACGCAATCTGATAACGGTGCAGAAAGTGCATTACCGGCACCACCGGCAGCACAATCAGGATTTGCACAATCGCCAGGGCCACACCAGTCCAGAGCACAAACGGCTGTTTCGGGCTTGTTCGCGTTTGCCAGATGATCACAATCGATGCAATCAACGGCAGCGTGTACACCAGCCACCAGCCAATCTGCTTTGCCGACGGCATCGCCGGATCGAATTTGGCAACGACCGTGTTGGGAAACGGGTACCCGTAGTAACTAAGACGGAAAACAATCAACCCAATCGATACTACCGCGAGCACAATGAGCGGCAAGAGGTAGTCAGACATCCGTACCGTCTTCACGTGCCGTCGCTCCAGCCAGTACGCGACCGCCAGCAGGACAAATCCCAGCACCGCACCTTCGGGCCGCGTCAACGCCAACCCGGCAACCGACACAGACAACAACCACAATCGACGCGATCCCTGCAACGACGCACCCAGCAGACCAACGAGCAGGAATGTCCCGAAGATCGCGATCTCGAGCCCGCTGACGGTCCAGGCGATCCACTCCGGCGAGAGGACGACGAACCCCGCCGGCACCCACCACCACCGCGACTGCGGCCACAGACGGCGGCAGAGCATCACGATCATAATCAGATTCAAGGCGCCAAGCACAACCCCAAGCATTTTGGACAACGGCTCAATATCGGTCCCCAGCATCTTTCCGCCGGCGAGAATGAGTACCCACAACAGATTCGAATATCCCTCGACGGGCTCCCCACCCGGATTCCACGTCAGCCCTTCACCCTCAGCAAGATGAAGCGCATATCGGTAGGAAATGCCGACATCGTCGATCCCAAACGGATACAGGATGGCCACCTGCACCACAAAGAGCACTAACACCAGCGCGATAACGATGAGCTGTTGCCGGGACGATATCGACGTGGCGGTCTCTGAGTGAGGGTTCTTAGACGGTGGTTTACGCTTATCTTTCATCGCCCGGAAGATAGTAATTGGAGGTCCGTTACGTCGAGAATTCTAAAAGAACGGACTGCCGTGCCCTGGCTCGGCGTGTGACTCAGGTTGGTCGAATCCGATTCTGCGATTCGACACAACCGCGTCCGAAGGCGCTTATTCCATTCCACCTGCGACAATGCAACTCTTGGCGGCATCAGACAGAGTTGAACGGGACCCTGAGTGAACAGAGAATCGCACGAGAGTTGACGCGATCCTGTACCGAGCTGGGGCTCGGTGCTCCAGTTCAGAACGTCTCATGAATCAAACTGGGGAGGTAGGATTCGAACCTACGCTTTCCCGGTTAACAGCCGGGCGCCTTGCCACTTGGCCACTCCCCAATGCGGAAAATGTTATTCGGAATACGCCGGCTTTTTAGGTGTCGTTGCTGAATTGCCGGTGATTTTACTCTGCATTCCCTTGTCAGATGCCAGCGAGAGAAATGTCCGCACCGCTTCGGCCGGCTGCATTCGATCCAGCAGTCGACGGCGGCCATCGGGATCGATCGCCGGCGCCTGTGCCAGCTCCGCCATGGTCGCTGCAAGTACCATTGGGTCAAGCGATTGTGTGACCGCCCCGAGACCGTACTCGCTAATCGTCGTACCCAAATCACCAATGTCGGTCCCAATGACCGGTCGATTGGCCTGGACCGCTTCGGTCAACACCAGCGGAATACTATCCGACCGGCTGGGGATCACGACAATATCCGAGTCGATCAGATGCTCCACCACTTCGGCGTCTGAAACGGAACCGACCAGGCGCACGGCGTCAGGCAGACCGGCCGCTTGCACACGCTCATGCAGTTCCGTACCTGCCGGACCGTCGCCGACAAAGACGAGCGACGCTTTGGAAAGCGAATTCCTGACAATACGAAACGCCTCGAGCAGTTCGTACACACCCTTCATCTGGTGCAGA
>WJJR01000270.1 GCA_014729565.1 Candidatus Zixiibacteriota bacterium
CCACCCGCACCTGGAATACCATCCCGCCGCCGACCACAAACCCGGCGACTCGATTGAAATCACCAGTTGGCGTGGTGAAGTTCGCGGTAAGGTCGCCCAGGTATCCCATACCTACTCCGTGGTCGGACTGATGAACGAACACCAGCTTGCCATTGGCGAAACAACCTTTGGTGGACGTGAGGAGCTGCACAATCCCGACGGTATGCTCGGTTACTGGGATCTCATGCAACTTGCCTTGCAACGCGCCAAAACCGCGCGCGACGCGATCACGGTCATGGATGATCTTGTTCAGAAGTATGGTTACCGCAGCACCGGTGAATCGTTCTCCATCGCCGACCCGAACGAAGTCTGGTACATGGAAATGATCGGGCCCGGTCCGGGCGGACAGGGTGCGGCCTGGGTCGCGCTGCGTGTTCCCGATGGCAAAGTCAGCGGCCACGCCAACAAAGCGCGCATTGGTGAATTTCCACTCGACGATCCTGAAAACTGCCTCTATTCCGAGAATGTCAAGACACTCGCGATCGAAAAGGGCTACTACGACGTCGAATCCAGCGAACCATTCCGATTCTGCGATGCCTACTGCCCGCGCACACCGGAGAATTCACGGTATGCCGGCACACGCGTGTGGAGCATGTTCCGCCGCGCCGCACCATCGCTCAACTTGTCACCCGACTACCATCGTGGTGTTGAAGAGGCCGAACCGTATCCGCTCTGGATAACACCCGATCAGAAGTTGAGTGTGAAGGATGTCATGGACATCATGCGCGACCACTACGAGGGGACACCGTATGATATGACCGTCGGCGTCGATGCCGGCCCGTACGGCACCCCCAACCGCTGGCGCCCGATGGATTGGACGGTCGACAGCATCACACACATGTGGGAACGCCCGATCTCGACACAGCAAACCGCGTTTTCGTTCATTTCCCAGTCACGTTCGTGGCTGCCCGATCATGTCGGCGGCATTTACTGGTACGGCCTCGACGATACCTACTTCTCGTGTTACACACCGCTCTATTGCGGCATCACCGACATCCCCGAGGCGTACACCGTCGGCAGCTTGCAGAAGTTCTCGTGGGAGTCGGCGTTTTGGGTGTACAACTTCGTCGCCAACTTCGCCAATCTCAAGTACTCGTACATGAAGGAAGACATTCAAAAGGTGCAGTCGGAATACGAAGGCAAGCTGCTCGAATTGCAACCGGTGATCGAAAAGGCAGCGGTTACGTTGGCTGAGACCAATCCCGAATTGGCGCGCGAGTATCTGACCGACTACTCGATCAGCCAGGCCAACGGCGCACTCGAACGCTACAAGGAACTCGGCGAGTTCCTAATTTGCAAATACAACGATGGTTACGTCAAGGATTCCACCGGACGGCCCCGCGAACGCGGCTATCCGGAATCGTGGCAGAAGACAGTTGTCGAGGCACGGCCCGAACAGTTCCGCCTCCCGCAGTGGAAGAGCGACACCATTGACGCGGAGTACGCGCACTAGGAAACCTGTTGTAAGAGCGATCAGACACGATATCTGATCCTCTATCTCTTTGATTTTCAGTGGTGCAGACAATACTGTCTGCACATTCGGCGAAGCCGAACGAACTCATTCAACAGGGATCAGGGTAATGGGAATTCGAAACACCAATCCGGAGAAGTTGTAGAGCCAGCCAATGGTTTCGGCGCACGAACTGAAGAAATCATACGGCGACTTTCTCGCCGTCGACGGTGTCAGTCTCGACATCGCCCCAGGAGAGACGTTGGGTTTACTCGGCCCCAACGGCGCCGGTAAGACAACGACCATCAACATGCTCGTCGGCATTCTGCGCCCCGATAGCGGGACGATTGCGATTGACGGTGTCGATGATCCCACACGCAGCGACGTGCGCAAGAAACTCGGCAACGCCCCGCAATCACTCGCGCTCTACGATGACCTGACAGCGGTCGAGAACCTGGCCTTCTTCGGAAGACTTTACGGACTCGGCGGCAACCATCTGTCGGAACGGATCGACTATTGCCTCGACTTGGCCGGCCTCACCGATCGCCGCAACGACCGAGCCAAGACCTTTTCCGGTGGCATGCAGCGACGGTTGAATCTGGCCTGCGCCATCGTACACGATCCGCCCGTTCTGCTTCTTGATGAACCGACGGTCGGCGTCGATCCCCAGTCGCGCAATTTGATCTTTGAGCGCATCGAACGAATCAAGTCGGCGGGAAAAACGGTTGTTTACACCACGCACTACATGGAAGAAGCCCAGCGCCTCTGTGATCGTGTCGCCATCATCGACCACGGACAGATCCTCGCGCTCGACTCGGTCGATGCCCTGATCCGCGATCACGGCGGCGAATCGGTTATCCATGCCGAGTTGTCCGAACCACCTGCGAATGCCGATGAGCTGCCCGGTGAGTTGGATGGCTTGACCTTGCGCATTCAAACATCGCGTCCACTCGAAGAGATTTCACGTCTCGCCGGGCTGGGCATTCGGTTTCAGCAATTGCGTGTCGACCAGGCCGATCTGGAATCGGTCTTTTTGAATCTCACCGGACGCAGCCTGAGGGACGAATGAGACTGATCGCGATCATGGCGAAAAAGGACCTGCGCCTGTTGTGGCGCGATAAGGTCAGTCTGTTCTGGGTGCTCGGCTTCCCATTGATCATGGGCCTGTTCTTCGGTTCGGTGTTCTCCGGCAGCGGCGGTGGTGGTGGCAGTACGATGAGGATCGCCGTCACCGATGAGGTCGCTTCGGAATTCTCACGTGATCTGATCGCACAACTCGACAGCTCCAAGTCGCTCACCGTACGACGCATGCCCCTCGATTCGGCGCGTAAACGGGTTTCCAAAGGGCGGCTGGTTGGTCATGTCCAGATCACCCCGACGGCGGATGATGATGCACAGACATTTGCTCCCGGTGGTGGCCTGGAATTGACGATCGGTATCGATCCGTCGCGCCAGGCGGAAGCCGGATACCTCAAAGGCCTGATCACCCAGGCGTATTTCACCGTCCTCCAAAAGCAATTCAAGGATCCCAAGGTGACGCAGGATTGGGCATCCAAAGGTAAGACCGCCCTCGATAGCGCCAGTGATCTCACACCGCAACAACGCGACGTGTTGTCGAATCTGTTCACGGGATTGGAAGGTTTGTCGACGCAATTCGACTCATCCATGTTGACCGAAGCATCCCCGTTCGGATCACCACCGATCACGGTCACCGATGTCCAGGTCAACCGCGAAGGGCCGCGCTCCGCCTATGAAATCTCGTTTCCGCAAGCGATGATTTGGGCGCTGATCGGCGTCACGGCCACCTTTGCCATGACCATTGTGCAGGAACGAACCCGCGGGACGTATTTGCGTCTTCGTCTCGCACCCATGAGCCGCGCCCATGTCCTCGCCGGCAAAGGGCTCGCCTGTTTCACCGCATCGATTGCGGTCTGCGCATTCTTGATCCTGTTTGGCCAGGTGACTCTCGGTGTACGCGTCATGAATTACACGGGGCTGGCAATCGCACTGGTCGCGGCGTCGATGTGTTTCGTCGGATTGATGATGATGGTCAGTGCGATGGGACGGTCCGAGCAGGCGGTCGCCGGCGCCAGTTGGTCGGTCCTGTTGCTGTCGTCAATGACCGGTGGCGGAATGGTGCCGCTGATGGTCATGCCCGGATGGATGCAAACCGTCAGCCACATCAGCCCGGTCAAGTGGAGCATTCTCGGCTTTGAGGCATCGATCTGGCGCGGCTACACCACTCCCGAACTACTCCCCATCGCCGGATTGCTGGTCGCCATCGGCGCTGTCGCCTTCGGTGTTGGCGTGATTCTATTGAATCGCCGGGATGGCTGATTCCTTCATGAGAAACAACGAGGGGGGGTGCCCCACCCTAACGTGTCTCGACTTCGTCGAGACACGTTAGGG
>WJJR01000271.1 GCA_014729565.1 Candidatus Zixiibacteriota bacterium
ACCGGTCCGGCTAAGAGCCGGACCTACGCGACAAACCGATGGTCTTTCAACATGCCCTGAAGCCAAGTGCTGATGGCTTCACCCAGGTGCGAACAATCATCGTCCATTCCTACCGCTCCTCGGGCGGATCCGACGGCGGCGGCGGAATAGACATCGGCTCGGTACGGATCTTTTCGAGCAGATGTTCGACCGCACGCTCCATTTGGGCGTCGTACCCACGCATGACATCCTCGGGCAGTTTCGCCACGTCGATGTCGGGTTCAACACCGTGGTTTTCCATCTCATTCCAATCGCTGTCGAAATCGTATTTGGCGAATTCCGGCGTGTAGACATAGCCGCCGTCGAGCAACGAACGGTGCCCGCGAATGCCGACCACACCACCCCAGGTCCGTTTTCCGATCAATGGTCCGAGTCCGTATTCGCGGAAATGGTACGGGAAGATGTCACCGTCGGAGCAGGAGTGTTCGTTGATCAGACAGGCGAGATGGCCGTGGAAGACGGCGCTCGGATAAGTCGACGGCTGGTCCCAGTTGCGAGCGATACCCATACCACCGAGCACCCGGCGCAACCGTTCGATAATCAACTGCGATACAAAACCGCCGCCATTATACCGCACGTCGATGACCATCGCCTCTTTGCGAATTTGCGGGAAGAACTCGCGGCTGAATTCCTTCAGTCCGTTGCCACCCATGTCGGGGATATGCACATAGCCGACACGGCCATTCGAGATCGAATCGACATACCGCTTGTTGCGCAACACCCAGTCGATATAGCGAAGACCTGTTTCGTCATCGATGGCTTTTACGGTAATGTCCCATGAGTTCGTACCGGCGGCCGCCTTCGACAAGGTCAGTGTGACTTGTTTGCCTGCCTTGTTGGCGAGGAGCGTGTACGGATTCACATCCGCGGTCAGTGTTTCACCGTCGATGGCGATCACGTAGTCGCCGTCGCTGGCGTTGATGCCGGGTGCGGTCAACGGTGACTGGCGCGAATCGATCCAGTTTTGCCCCATCAGGATCCGGCTGATGCGGAATTTATTGGCGGCCGAATCGATGGCCCAATTGATACCGAGCAGACCGGTCGTATTGGTCTTGCGGCTGGGCATATCGCCGCCGCCGACGTAGGTGTGCGAGCAGGCCAGTTCGCCGATCATTTCCCCGATCACATACGTCAGGTCATAGCGGTGGCCGACATGATCGACCAACGGTGCGTAACGGTCGTGTATCGCCGGCCAGTCGACACCGTGCATGAGCGAGTCGTAGAAATAGTCGCGCTGAAGCCGCCAGGCTTCCTCGTACATCTGATGCCATTCGGCATCGAACTCCACTCGTGTTTCCATGTCCTTCAAATTCAGCGGATTTTCGCCGAGCGTGCCCTTATCCCCCGAGGCGCTGATGATCTCGTAGCTGCCGCCCTTGCTGACGATCATTTTCTTGCCGGCCGGGTTGAGTTCGTAGCCGCGGATGCCTTCAAGGAACGTGTTGGTCTTCTTCTCCTCGAAATCGAAAACAAGCAGTTCCGGTTTCTTGTCTTCGACACGTCCGCTCAAACCACCGAGCGGATACGACATGAAGAAGAGACGTCCGTCGACGGCTGACAGCCCACTGTATTGCCCGGCGTCGATGGGAAGCTTCACTTCCCGTTCGGTGATACCGTCGAAATCGATGACGACATTCGGTGTCCCGCCGTTGTCTTTGTCCTCGTCGTCCTCGCCGTCGTCGCCATTCTCCTCATCCTCGGCGTCATCCGACTCGATTTCATCACTCTGCGGTGCGAGCGGCGATTCACCGTCATCGTCGAGGACAATGGCAATTACCTCGGTCATCTTGTCGAGGATGTAGTTGAACTCATAGTTGCCGAGAATCGGATTGTACGAGCGGTTTGACAGATAGAAGAGGTACTTGCCGTCAGGATCAAAAGTGGGACCGTAATCGTCGTACTCACCCGGTGTGACGGCCCGGGTTTGATCGTCTTCCAACGAATAGACCCAGACTTGTGAAATCGATTGCTCGTTGTTCTTCGAGTAGGTGATATAGCGCGAATCGGGCGACCATTCGTAATTGCGGATGTCACCGCGATTTCCGCGATCAACCAGCGTGATGGCTTTGCTGTCGATGTCGATGTAGCGCACTTCAACATTCTTGTTCGACCACACGAGCTTCTTCGAATCGGGCGACCATTTCGGATGATACTTGTAGCAGTAACCGTTGGTTGTCAGTCGCTGCGGTTCGGTGTTGCCACCCGGTTTGAGCAGATAGATGTCATCTTCGCCGGTTTGATCGGACACAAACGCGATCCATTGGCCGTCGGGTGAGATGTACGAATACTTCTCGTTGATCCCCGGTGTGTTGGTCAAATTGCGTGTGTTGCCGTGTTTGTTGGGGACGGTGAAGATGTCGCCACGGGCGCCGAAGATGGCACGCTTGCCGTTGGGCGACATGGTGTAATCCTGAAGGTAGTCGCTGCAGTCAACCATGCGCGGACGCGCGAAGACATTGTCGGCGCCGATCTGGATGTCGACCTTGCGCGGCTCGCCATCAGGGAGTTCGAGCACATAAAGATAGCCGCCGTTTTCGTAGACAATCGCACCCGGACCCATCGCCGGCCAGCGGACATCATACTCGGTGTAGGTGGTGACCGTGTCGGTCTGTCCGGTGGCGGGATCATAGGAATACAGATTCAACGTGCCGGTGCGATCGGAATTGAAGTAGATCTTCCCGGAAGCGTGGTCCCACATCGGCTTGTTGTCGGTACCGACCCAGTCGGTGATCTTTTCCGATTTCTTCTCGGTGAAATCGTAAATCCAGACATCCTGGGCCGCGCCGCCTTTGTACCGTTTCCAGGTGCGGAAATCGCGGAAGATCGGGCAGTAGGCGATCTTGGTGGCGTCGCGGTTGAATGACGCAAAACCGCCGCGTGGCAGCGGCAACGGTTCGCGATAGCCGCCATCGGGACTGACCAGATAGAGCCGTCCCTCCCACGCATCAGGTCGCTCTTCGCGCGAGCGGTAGAGGATGTGAGAACCGTCGGGTGTCCAGTCAAAGACAATATGCTCCGGGCCCATGCGCTCGGAAATCTTCTGAATGCCCGGATGATACGTCAGCCGTTCGGGCATGCCGCCGTCGCTGGGCATGACAAAGACCGCCCACTCGTCGTCGTACTGGCCGGTAAACGCGATCTGACGGCCGTCGGGCGAGAATCGCGGGAATAACTCGAGGTGTTCGGAATTGGTGAGCTTGCGGGCCAGGCCGCCATTGATGGAGACAATCCAAATATCACCGGCGTAGGTGAAGGCGATCTGGTTGCCCGACACATCGGGGAAACGGAGTAGCCGTCCCTCATCGGCGGCCGAGGCTCCGGCCACCAATAACAAGACCACCAGCATTGTCATCGCGAGTCGCTGCCACATGTTGTCCTCCCATTCACTGCTGTTGGACCGTCTTCGAACGGTCAAATCGTAAATCGAGAATCTAACGCGATACAGGAGCCGATGCGCGCACTTTTTACCGTTGCTGTGCCTCCGCGCTTGCTAAATGACAGCTCGAGGGGCTATTCTCAGGCAATTCTGATGAATGGCGGATGAGATCGCCCCGGAACTGTAACTTGTTTTGCGATGGGACAGTATGACGGATCAGACACTGACGATTGCGTGCGCCTTCAATTGGACCGGATTCGACGCGTTTGCCGAATCGGCCACTGACTCAGGGCACACGGATCTGCTGATTCTGCCCGAATTGTGTGACGGTGGCTATGAGCGGCTGCATGCGGAGGGCAAGGTGTCGGCCAGTGCCGATGAGCGCCAGGGATTGTGCGCTGCCTTGTCGGCACAGCACAATATGACGATCGTCGCGGGTAGCATGGCGCTGCCGGGCGATGACGGGAAACTCTACAACCGGTCGGTGGTGTGGTCGCACGGCGAATCAATCGCCCACTTCGACAAGGTGCATCTGTTCAAACCGTTGGGAGACGATCAGTTCTTTGCACCGGGGACACCGCGCTCCATTGTCGACATGTCAACGTCGGCCGGAAGAATTCGTCTCGGCGTTATGATCTGCTATGACTTGCGCTTTCCCGAATTGGTGCGACCGTGGTTCAAGAGTGGTGTCGATCTGATCGCCGTTCCGGCACGGTGGCCGCGCGTGCGT
>WJJR01000272.1 GCA_014729565.1 Candidatus Zixiibacteriota bacterium
AACGTGGAACCACGGGCCTGAAGGCCCGTGGCACCCAATGCAAACGGAACGTAATTATGGCAATCGCTCTAAGAGCCGCACCTACGCGATGTACATACGGGGTTTTCAACGCGCCCCAAAAGGCCCGTGGCACTCGGACGTGAGAACCAGGTAAACCAAGCCTCACCTCCCGATCCGGTCCGAACGACTTACACCGCATCCCAACCGTCCGCTGAAAGGCGCGATGAGAGGAAGCACAACAGAGGGGTGCACCCGTCGACGCAGTTCAGCGCCGGCGGCCGTGGACCCCCCTGACGCCGCTTCCATGGTAAAGGACTTATGAGACTCCGTGTGGATGACTACGAAAGCGATTGATCAGCGTGGTCTGTTGCCGTTACGCTGTCGCGCCGCCACACGACGAACCTGCACCGGCCGTGCAGCCGTAGCAGTGCGGACCGGTGACGATTCGGCGATGGCGAAGTCGTGTGATGTCGAAGTCGCGAATGTGGTTGGGCGCACCGTGATTGCATTGGATGTCGAGCATCTGGTTGAAGTCGCAATCGAACATCGTACCGTCCCAGCCGATAGAGAGCATATTCCGGCACATCACATGTCGCGCGGCCGCAGGATTGAACGCTGAGATCAGCCGCTTCATGTATCCCTGCAAGTTCCCCGTGTCGACAAGGAATTCGAGGAATCGTCCGATCGGAATGTTCGTAATCGTAAACAGGTTGTTAAACACCACGCCGTACCGGCGTTGCATTTCTCTTTTGAAACGGACTTCGAGCGATTCTTGTGACGCCGGCAGATACGCACCGTTGGGATTATACACCAGATTAAGTATGAGGGGCGAATCCGGCTGTCCGTATCCCCTGGCGTTCAGTAGACGCAGGGCCTCAACCGATGCATCCATGACACCCTCTCCGCGTTGCGCATCCGTTTGTGTTGCCGTAAACGAGGGGAGGGAGGCAACGATCTCGACGTGATGTGTTGCCAGAAAATCGGCGAGGTCGGCTTGAGACGGCACCAGTAGTATGGTGAGATTGCAGCGATCGATGACATGGCGGCCCAGTGCACGCACCTCCTCAACAAACCAGCGGAAATGCGGATTCAGTTCAGGCGCACCACCGGTGATGTCGACGGTCGGAACATCCGTTTGCGCGATTGCTTTCAGACACAACTCGAACGTGTCCTGGGTCATCACTTCCTTGCGATCGGGGCCGGCGTCGACGTGACAGTGGCGGCAGGTTTGATTGCAGAGTTTGCCCCGTTGATCTGAAAGACATCGATCCCGGTAGCCGTCAGCGGATGCAGAGCGGCGGTGTCCAGGGCCTGATCGAAGGGCGGGAATCCGCCTTCATTCAGAACGCGGATTTGTTCTTCCGGTGGTGCCAGTTCGTTTCCACGAGCATCTAATGACGCGATCAGTGTCTTTGCCACAACATCAACTCCTGTACGCTTACATCGACAGCTTAGCCAGCACGTTCTTCATCTGCACCCCGTGCACCAATGAGGCGCCCCCGCGTATTGCACATGCGACGTGCACCGCCTCGGTCATCTCCTCCGGGTTCGATCCCTTCTCCAGACAGGCCTGAGCGTAGGCATCGATGCAGTACGGGCACTGCACGGCATGCGATACGGCCAGGGCAATCAGTGCCTTCTCGCGTTCGGTGAGGGCGCCATCTTCAAAGACGGCCGCGTAATAGCTGCTGAACTTCTGCCACAAATCGGCGTTGCCCTCGCCCATTTCGGCGAATCGATCCAGATCTTCGGGTTTGTAGTATGTGTCCATGGCATTAACTCCCTTGTGCGTCGTGGACATGGTGATGGGATGTGTCGTCCTTCGGAGTCGGCTGTGGGCCGACTTTGAGCACGTCCATCGGGCAGACGGCCACGCAGATGCCACAACCGATGCAACTGGTTTCTTTGTTGGAAAACGGCCTTTGGTCCTTGGCAAACGACATGACGTCGATGCCCATTTCGCAGTACCGCGTGCAGTGCCCGCAGGTGATGCATTTGTCGTTGCTGGAGATGTGGAACCGTCCGAACCACTTCGACAGCTTCTGCATGTAAATCTGCAGCGGGCACCAGTACCGGCACCACATGCGGGAGCCGAAGAATGGATACAGACCGATACCAAAGACACCGGCCAGGTAGGTGTCGATGAACAAGCCGTAGAAGTTTTTGTATTGAATCGGTTCGATAATAAACGAGAAATCCGTGAGGATGATCACCGTAAAGACGGCGGCAATCCAGAAGATCACCCAGCTCATCAGCTCCCAACGGTTGGCCTTGACGCCCTTCGGCGCCAGGTGACGCCACCGATCGCCGAATGTCTCAGCCAATCCCCCGCACGAGCAAATCCACGAGCAATAGCGCTTGCCGTGGAAGTAGGTCAGGATGGGAATGACGACGAAGGCCAGGATCACCCCCCAATAAATGAAGAACTTCGGTGGCGAATCGAAAAACGTGTTAAAGAACAACGGCCACGCCAAAACCACGCCGGACACGCGCCAGGCCTCTTCGGCCCACATCGGGTTGTGCTGTGCGAGAACAATACCAAAGATGATGTACGGCACAATGAACAACGCAATCACCTGAAACGCGATCAGTGAGGCAAAGCGCCAATATTGAATCCGGTCCATCTTCCCCCACCGGATCATAGCCGGAATGCCGAAGCCAACCATCAGGGCCGAATACGCAAACGAATACCAGAACGACGGTGACTGGTTGATGAGCGTGTATGTATCCGGTGGCAGCAGGTTGAATGGTGGCAGATGCGACTTGATGGCATACACCGCATAAGCCACCACGATCCACACGGCCAGCCAGGCGAACCGTCCGGCAGTCCATGTGTTCTCGAGCTTGATGCCGATCTTGGAGAGAAAGCGAACCGGCAGTTCACGGCCGATCATGGCACAGACGAGAGAGTTCTGAATCGTCCGTTCCTCGTCGTCAACCGTGAAGCGAATCTCCGAATCGGTAACCTCCAGCGGGTCCGCATTGTACTGGAGTGTCAGCTTCTTCTCGTCGGCCAGGGAGAGAAGGGCCTCCTTGTTGCGTTTGCTGGGGCGGTCGATCTTATCGTTGCGCACCAGCATGGTCACGCGATTGTTGGGAGCGAGGGCAATGGCCGCCTCGGCCGCCACATCGCCGGCGCCAATCACACACACATCTTCATCCTGATGCGCCTCCGGATCGATGAGCAACGAGACCACTTTGTCCTTGTCCGCTCCCGGAATCTTCAGTTTGCGCGGATTGCCGGCGCGGCCGATGGCGAGAATCACGCGCTTTGTCCAATAGGATCCCTTGTCGGTAATGACTTCAAAAAGATCGGACCGACGGATATCAATGACTTCTTCTTTGGTCTTAATGTTCAGCTCCTTCTGCTGAACATCGTCGCACCACTTGCGCAGGAACTCTTCTTTGGTGGTTTCCTGAATCCACAGATCGCCTTTGACCTCCAATCCCGGGGGCTCGGCATAGATTTTTTTGCCCTTAGGGAAATTGGCGATCGTGTTGGCGATACGATTCTGTTCCAGGATCAGGTAGTTGAGGCCGACCTGTTGGGCGCGTAATCCGGCAGACAGCCCCGCGGCCCCGGCGCCAATGATCACCACATCATAGTCTGAGCGTTGCGTATCATCCTTCAATTCGCTAGCGATAATCTCAACGATCTCAAATCCCTGATTCACTGATGTCTTGATGACCGGAGAGCCGGCCAGATCGCCGATGATGTGGATGCCCTTGACGTTCGACTCGAACCGTTCACGGACAATCGGCAGTTTTTCAGCAGATCGATGTTCCTTGAAGAGAGCGGCGAAAATGCCCATGAGCCGTCCTGTCTGCAAGTTGCGTGGAGCGGATATTGACCGCGATCAACCGGTTCGTATTCGGTTATTCCCGCTCGAAATCCCCGGCTTGCCATTGCTGAAGATCGGAGTGCGTGTCAACATCGAATAATCTGGGCAGACGCACAAGTCGAAATCCACGGTCTTCAGCGCGCTGCTCCAATTCACTTAGGGTAACTTCAGAGCTCCAGCGGATGTTTCGAAAAAAACCGTCGGGCAGTCCCCTCGCGCCCATCAGATAAAACCCACCGTCGTCGGTCGGACCGAAGACCATTTGGCGGTCAGTGATCTGCGCGAACGCGTCCCGGGCCAGGTTCGACGTGATTCCGGGGCAATCGGATCCAACGACGATGATATCGGCGCTTCGGTCATACTCATAGGCCGCTGTCAAACGGGCAGTCAGATCACCGGCCGGCTGAGACCGTATGTTCAGATCGTCACCAAACCGGTTACGGAAATCGGGTTCTCGCTCCGGCGGGTCAATATAGAGGATGACGTCAATGCCGTCCGACATCAGCGGTGACAACCGTTGAATCGTCAATTCCAGGAGTTGCGCGGCGATTTGAGCGGCGTTGTCCACACCGATCGATGCGGCCAAACGCGTTTTGACCCGGCCTGGTTCGGGATACTTACCGAAAATCAACACCTGACGAGCACGTCGCGTCACGCTATCAGTCCGCCAATTTCGACCCCGACCGCCAGGAGGCGATCAGTCCCTGCCAGCCCAGGTACAAGTACCCCACCATGAAGGTAATGAGGAACGGAACGGCAACCCAGACACCTTCAATCAGGGCAACCGCGATGGCGCAGAGGGCGTACAATCCGGACAGCAGTTCCAGGAGTGCGCTGGGTTGAAATGGCAGTGATGAGCCTAACCGCGCGATCTTCTCACCCACCACACCGAGTTTCGGTGTCCGTTGGAATGTTCCCGCACCGCCAAACAAACCGTCGAGTACGGCGCCGGAATTGGTGATCGTCAAACCGATCCCCACCGACATCAGCAACGGCATCCGCCACCATAATCCCTGCTCAGAACGCCCGGTGACTTTTTGGACCCGATGATAGAAGATGCTCATCGAACCGGTGGCCAGCACAAAGAGTGGACAATCGACGACGGCAAATTTCAATACCCAACTATCCCAACGATACCACAGCGCCGGAACAAGGAGGACGGTCATGGCCACCATGAGAATGGCAATGAATTTGGTTGTCAAATGGAGTGTTGCGGCGAGCTTGGTCTTGATGGGAAATGAACCGCGCCACAAGAGGGGCAGTGTCTTTCGTGCCGTCTGCACCGTTCCGCGCGCCCATCGGTATTGCTGCAGTTTGAATGCACGCACGTCGTTGGGGAGCTCGGAGGGCACGGCGACGTCGGGACGATACACCAGCCGCCAGCCGCGCATCTGTGCTCGGTACGATAAGTCGAGATCTTCGGTGAGGGTGTCGGCCAGCCAGCCGCCGGATGATTCGATCGCCGTCTTCCGCCATATGCCGGCCGTCCCGTTGAAATTGAGAAATACGCCGGCCGCGTTCCGTCCCTTCTGTTCGATGAAGAAGTGACCGTCAAGGTACATGGCCTGCGCACGTGAGAGCAGCGTGCGATTCACGTTTAAGTGGTCCCAGCGCGCCTGAGCCATCCCCACGTTGGGATCGTCGAATTCATCAATCAGTTCCTTGATGAAACTCGGCTGTGGGACATTGTCGGCATCGAAAACGGCAATGAACTCGCCGCGTGCTTGTGTGAGACCGTGTGCGAGCGCCCCGGCTTTGTACCCGGTGCGCACGGATCGGCGTATATGGACAATGTCGATGCCATTGCGACGATGGACCGCGACACGTTCCCGAATGACGTCCGGCGTCTCATCATCGGAATCATCGAGCACCTGGAATTCGAGTCGATCTTTGGGATAGTCAAAAGCGACAACCGCATCGATGAGGCGGGCCGCGACAGCCGGTTCGTTATACAGCGGCAACTGAATCGTCACCATCGGCCACGCTGTACGGTCGTCCCGCGGCTTTTGCTGCTTGCGCTTTGCGTCCCGCCGCTCCCAATAGACCAGCCAGTAAATGTGCGCACCGTAAATGGATAGGAGTGCCAGACAAATGAAGTAGAGAACGAGTGTCAGTTGTTTCACAATGTCAGTACGGTTCTTTCCGAGTGACGATTTGACCAGTGTCGCCACGCCCACCAGCCGAGGAGTGGGTAAAACCCACCATATTGAAGGATCATGGCCAATGTCGTATCGGCCCATCGACCTGTAAGTTCGTAACCAATCAGGTATTGATACGACATGAGCACGGTCCCAACCAGCCACAGCATCGGCGCCCACCGTCGCCACAGCAATGCCGGCATCACCCACAGCATGTACCACGGAAACAGGGTGGTCGTAAACACGACAAAACCGAGCCAGATAGCAAGCCAGCGATCTTCAACCGATTCACGGAGACGCGTCACCACGGTCCACCACACGGCGAACAGCCCGCCCAGGACCCAGCGCAGCCATTCCGGATCGTCCAGAATAAACGCCGTCAACTGGTAGAGAGAGCCATTGAATCGCCATCGCTGGAGATACGCCCCCATTGATCCGACAATCTTCTCCCCAGCCGTAATGAACGGGTAGTAGAGGACGCCAATGGTGACAATCGCTGCTGTGACGGAGAGGACCTTTGTGCGCTTCGACTGGTGCCAGAAGCACAGCGGCAGAAGAAGCCATGCGACGAATTTGACTGTCCCGGCAGCAGCCAATACCGCACTCGCCATGATCGGTTTCTCTTTCGCCAGCAGGGCCAGAGCCAACAAGAGTAAGGGGAGAGCCAGCACATCGAGATGCGCTGAATAAACGAACTCCCAGATCATCAGTGGGCACCACGCCATCACCACCAAATAGTGACGGTTGATTTGACGGATCGTCATGTACCACCAGGCAATTCCCCAGGCGATCATCTCCGCGATTACGGAGACGATCTTAAATCCGACAATCGATTCCGGTGTGATGGTGTAGGCGACCCAGAAGAAATACTGTGCCAATGGGGGATAGATCGTTGGCAGATAAGAATGATTGATGTGGGGGTAGAAGGCCGCGTCGCGCAGCGGTGTAAGGATCGGATCGTCGGGAGCGTAAATGAACGGATTGATGCCCGTGTCAACCACGCGACCATCCCACATGTAGCGGAAGACATCGTCGCTTAGAACGGTCGCCTCAGGAGCAAGAATCAACAGCGCAAGGCGAACGCCAATCGCCGACACCAGCACCAGCCCGAACGAGACACGATCAAACGATGATTCCGACGATCTGAGATAATAACCGGTAGACGCAATCGCAGCCCACCACAGGACCGCCCCGGCTCCGCCGGCAATCATGAAGCGGACGATCTGGCGGTCATCGGCCGTCGGGACAGCGGGCCAGATCCCCAGCACGGCGGCGCCGGTCCAGGCGAGTCCCAGTCCGGCGATCGCCCAACGGTATTGCGTCGTGTTCACGATTCTCTGCGAGGGTCTGTGAATCCGGCGTGGCGGACGAGTGTCCAGAGGATTTTGGCGCCGGCCTTACACGACCCCGTCACCGAGCCCGACACTTTGGATCGCCCGGCAGTCCGTGCACGATACGATACCGGCACCTCGGCGCACCTCAACCCGATCAGTCCCGCCTTGAGTTGCATTTCCACCGTCCAGCCATAGTTGCGATCCGCCATCTGCAATCGTCCCAGAGCGTCCCTGGTGATGGCACGAAAAGGTCCGAGGTCGGTGAAGCGGGCGGGCGTCCACAACTGAATGATGGCCGAGGCCAGCGCGTTGCCAAACCGGGACGCCGGCGGGAGATGGCGGCGGCTGGCTGGGTGGATCATGCGTGAACCGATCACAAGGTCGGCCGTGCCATCGATAATGGGATCACACAAGAGGGCCATCTCACCCGGATAATCGGATCCATCTCCATCCAAAAACACGATGATGTCCGGATCACGTTCTGCCAGTTGGTCGAGTGCCCGCAGACACGCTGCTCCATAACCTCGTTCGGGTTCATCGACGACGACGGCGCCCGCACGTTGCGCCCGTTCCGCCGTGGCATCAATGGAGCCATTGTCGGCCACGACGATGTAATCGACGATGTCCGGGATGTCGCCGATGACACGGCCGATGCTGCTTTCTTCATTGAGAGCAGGAATGACCACAC
>WJJR01000273.1 GCA_014729565.1 Candidatus Zixiibacteriota bacterium
ATCACCGTCCGGGGATCGAGACGGCGGCTGGTGGCATGGTTCATCGTTTGCACCGCTAGCATCAGACGGATATAATACACGGTCGCCGGAGACAATACCAGCGACTGACGGACAGCAGTCGACCATGAGCAAAGCAACCGGCCAATCCGATTCATCATACACCAGGCGCGACTGGCTCTGGCTTGGGGGGATCTTCGTCGCTGCCCTGCTGGCGCGAGTCATTGTGACGTCCCAGTTGGCGGCCAACAATCCCGGGTTTTCCTCCCCCGATGTCGACTCCGGCTGGCACTACATGTGGGCCAAAGAACTGGCGCGGGGCAACTGGCTCGGCACCGACGTGTTCTATCGCGCTCCGCTGTATCCTTACCTGCTCGGCATCTGGATGACCCTGTTTGGGGACAGTTTGCTGGTTATCCGGCTGGTCCAGGCGGTCATCGGATCGGCTACGGCGGTGCTGGTTGCGCTGCTCGGTTGGCGGACGCTCGGGCGGCGTGTCGGCCTCACGGCGGGATTCATCTGGGCGCTGTACGGAACGACGATGTACTACGAGAGCGAATTGCTGATTCCCGTCATCATCATTCCGCTCAATATCCTGGCATTGTGGATGGGTCTGGGACGGCTGGAGACGAAGCAAGCGTCGTGGCGAGCGTGGTTGCCCCTAGGGTTGATTCTGGGCATCTCCGCCATCGGCCGCCCGAACATCCTGATTACTGCACCGGCATTCCTGGCGATGATCTGGTTTGCCGCCCGGGATGGGGAGAAGCGAGTGTCCTGGTCACGTCGGCTTCCCGGTATGGCGGCGCTGCTCATTGGTCTCATCGTTCCCATTCTTCCGATCACCGTTCGAAACGCCGTCGTCGGCAATGACCCGGTCCTGATTGCCTACCAGGGCGGCGTCAACCTCTACTTGGGCAACAATCCCCAAGCCGACGGCATTACGATGCAGATGCCCGAGGTATCACTCGACCCGACATTGAGCTGGGATCGCTTCGTCAGCACAACCGACTCCATTGCCCGTGCCGAAGCCGGCCAGGAGCTGTCCGCGTCGGAGATTTCGGGTTTCTGGACCGACAAAGCAGTCGATTACATGCTCGACCATCCGAGCGAAACGGTCGGGCGGTGGCTGAAGAAATTCTACTACATGCTCAATGGCTACGAGGTCGGTGACCAGACCGACATTTACGATTTCACGCGCTATTCGAGTGTCTTGCGAGTACTCGTTTGGTTTTGGGGTGTGTTTTTTCCCTTCGGGCTGATCATCCCGTTCGCCATTGTGGGGATGGTGCTGTTGTGGCGCAGTGCGCTGAAGGTGCGGCTGCTGATCGTATTCACCATTCTGTATATTCCATCGATTGTATTGTTCCTTGCCACCGCACGACACCGTCTGCCGATCGTGCCAATCTTCGTGATCTTCGCAGCCGGCGCGGCCTGGTTGCTCTGGGATTACTGGCGGAGACACAAACGCGCCCGTCTTGCCGTTGCCACAGCGGCTATTGTGGTGCTGGGAGTTCTGCTGAACCGTCCTACCGTCGCTGAGACGATGGATAATCCGGCGTATTCGATCTACCAGGAGGCCCTGGTCTACGACCGTCAGGGCAACTATCCGAAGGCGATCGAGCTGTACGGCGAGGCGCTGAACATCGAACCCATGTTGTTGGCCGCACGCCGTAATCTTGCGCTGGCGCTGGTTCGCAATCACCAGTACGATCTCGCGATTACGGTGTCTTATTCGTACCTGCAATTCCGTGAGGATGACGCCGAGGCGATCAACAACCTGGGCCTGGCGTACCTCGGCCAGGGTGACACCAATAAAGCGATGGGATCATTCCGCGTTGCCGCCGGCAAGAATCCCGATCTCCCTCAACCGCACATCAATTTGGGCGACATTGCCATGGCGCGTGGCGAAACACGGATTGCGATCGGCACCTACGGGCGCGCGGTGAAAGCGGATTCGACCTACGGCCCCGCCTACAATTCACTCGGCGTGCTATTGGCACGTGCAACGATGATCGATAGTGCGATCACATTGTTGAACATCTGCACCGACAAGGACCCCGACTATCCCAATTGCTGGGTCAATCTGGGAAATGTCTTACTGCAAACGGGACGAGTCGATGAAGCGTTGCCGGCCATGAAACAAGCGGTCAACCTGACCCCGAAAGCGCCGGCCATTCGGTACAATTATGCGGTCGCATTAATGCAGGCCGGCCAGTTGAACGAAGCAGAACAACAATTGCAAACCGTTATCGACATTGACCCTCAACATGTTCAAGCCCACGAGCGCCTGCGCGAAATTCGAGAGCGACAGCAGCCGTAGGACGGGAGCGCTACGTTTCGAGAGGGGCCGGGTGCCCCACCGCTTGCGGTGGGTTTAGATTATCCGAAGACAACCCATCTCATTTCGACCCCGTCAGTTTTGATCTCAACACCCGGAAAGATCGTTGCACCATCGAACGCTTGACTGCGCCGGGTGCCCGTAACGGTGTGCATCAATAACCTGAGTGGTCCGGACCTTGGTCCGGGTCTCAACCGCTCATCACCCCGCAAACATCCTCACACGACACGACGAGCACGCTCGTGCGGCCACTGACGAACGGGCGTGTTGAAAAAGTCGTGTGTTGAGTCCGGACCAGATGATGCAACTGAATGAGTGAAACATAACCTCGCGTAGGTGCGGCTCTTAGCCGCACCGGTCCGGCTAAGAGCCGGACCTACGCGGCGAAGATGAGGCTTTTTCAACAGGCCCGAACGACAGTGGCACCCGTCCCGGGTGGAGTATTTGCTATCCGTTCTGATGGTGTGCGTGACAGCATCCCACCCTG
>WJJR01000274.1 GCA_014729565.1 Candidatus Zixiibacteriota bacterium
GTTTTCGCCGCCACGCGAGCCAGTCAATCTCAACGTCACTCAGAAGCAACGCGAATGGCGCGAGGCGTTCGCGCGAGACCAGGGTGCGGAATTCGATGCGCGCGGGTGGAGTTACTACACCGGCGACTGGCACGAGGAATGGTATCCGGGGTACACGTCGTCGTGGTCGATCTTCACCGGCGCTATCGGCATTCTCTATGAGCAAGCCGGCGTGGAAGGATCGGGCGTCAAACGTCCCGACGGCACCACGCTAACCTATGCGCAGACCGTCGCACAGCAGAGTGTCAGCTCACTTGCCAATCTGACCACATTAGCGACGAATCGTCGTCAGATTCTGCGTGACTTCTTCCAGTACCGACGGGCGGCGTTGGACGGGACTGCTGCAGGGTTGGACGGCGCGTTCATAATACCGGCAGGTGATAATCCGTCACGTGAAGTTCAACTCATCACAACTCTTCGTAATCAGGGCATTCGTGTCGCGCGCGCGCTGCAGAGTTTCACGGCATCGGTGGTCGACGAGAGCGGACAACGTGTCAGCCGCAATGTGCCGAATGGCAGCCACATTATTCGTCTCGCACAGCCGCTTGGCCTGATGGCGAAAGCGCTGCTCGAATTCGACCCGCATCTCTCCCCGGAATTTTTGCAGGAGGAGCGCCGCGAGTTGGAAAAGGGTGAAGGCACACGCATGTATGAAATCTCGGCGTGGTCTCTGGCGCTGGGCTACGATCTCGACATCGCCTATGCCCACAACGCCCCGGCCGTGTCGACTCAGCGGCTGACCGAGACACCCGACCTGCAACCGGGTGAGGTCACTTCTCCAGAGGCTGGTTATGGATTCCTGCTGCGTTGTGTCGACGACCGCGCTCCCAAAGCCCTGAACGCGCTCCTGGAACGCGAACTCACTGTGCGCTGTGCAACCGAGCCGTTTGAACACGGCGGTGAGTCCTACGACCGCGGCACCGTGCTGCTTCGTCGCGCCGAGAATCCGGCCGATCTCGTGGAGCATTTGCAGGAGATTGCATCTGATATTGGTGTAACATTTGTCGGAACGCCGACAGGGTACTCGTCCGATGGTCCCGATTTGGGGTCGGATAATTTCGACGTGCTCACGGCGCCGCGTGTCGGGCTGTTCATGGGTAGTGGGATCGATTACACGTGCGCCGGTGCGATCTGGTTCCTGCTCGATCACGAGATGCACATGCGTGTGTCGCTGCTCGATATCAATCAGTTCAGCGGTCGCGGATTGTCGAAGTACAATGTGCTCATTCTCCCGTCGTACTGGGGCGGCGCCTGGGGCTTGCGCTCGGCGCTTGGCGATCGTGGTGTGAGCGCCATCAAGGATTGGGTCGAAGCCGGGGGCACGCTGATCGCCGCCGAAAACGCGGCGTTCTTCTGTGCTGATTCATCCAGCGGTCTCTCACACGCACGCGCGCGGCGCGATGTGTTGTCATCCCTCGATGAATACGAAGAGGATTTCGCTGACGAACAAGCGGCGTACACTGCAACTGTTGACACCAATGACGTCTGGCACTGGACACCATCGGAACCCGAATCATCGGAACCGAAGAAGAAGCCTCATTTGGAGCAACTGAAGGAGCAGGACGAGTTGGCGCGCAGGTTTCGTCCGCGCGGCACGATTGCTCGCCTGAACATTCATCCGGAGCACTGGCTGGGATACGGAGTTGGTGAAACATCGACGGCGATGCTGGCGACGTCGCAGGCGCTGATGGCCAAAGATCCGGTCGACGTCGCCGCGCGCTACGCCGGTGCAGCGGATATTCGTCTGGGTGGGCTGCTCTGGCCGGAAGCCCGGTTGCGGTGGGCGAACACGGCGTGTGTGACACGCGAATGGCGTGGCAGTGGACAGGTCATCCTCTTTGCGACGGAGCCGTTTTTCCGGGCGTATTTCCATGGCCCCAAGCGCATGTTGTTGAATGCGATTCTGCTTGGACCGGGGCTGGGAACAAGACAGCCCGCGCCGTGGTGACCAACTGTTCCAATAGGAGATAATTGCCGGAGGGTCATCGATACAAAGAGCAACGAGAGCGATTCTATAGGTGCTTTCCAATGTCGTTTGGGGAATCACGGACCTTCACGACCTGTTGAAAAACGTGTGTCATTGCAAATGACGTGCTCTTGTAGGGGCGGATTGCATACGCCCTGTGCACGCAACCGGTCACGGAGACCGGGCGTACTCAGTACGCCCCGACAAGTGATTATCTCGTCGATACGCGATCACGGCGGCGTCTGCCACTTTTTCCAACACGCCTTTCAGGCCCGGGGCAGCGAAATTCGAGGGCAAATCAACATGTGAAGACGATATTTGTTCGACGCGGCGTGGTCTCGACCAACATTTTCCCCTTTCCACAAGATTCTCTCTGAGAGGCAAACGGCACGGGTGAACCGTAAACGGTCGCCTGGCTGCGGTGAATGGTCATCGGACCATCCCCCCCAGTCACTGCCGATCCTGGTAGGAGTGAAATCACCGATTCTCCGTCTTACAGGTTGCGAGACCCACCGTATATGGGATGACACGGAATAGCGATATGACACGATTCCACAGCGAGACCATGGCTCTGATCCGAACGCTCCTGCCGAGTGCGGCGCAGCGGTGGGGGTTCTTTGCGTTGTTCTGGCTGGTCATGGCCACACTTTCCTCGCTGCACTGGGAAGCCTTCTACTTCGGCCGGAACCCGTACAGTTGGTGGGAGCTGTTACGCGTCAAGGTGGCGCTGTGGTATATCTGGGGATTTCTAACTCCGTTGATATTGTGGCTGGGGTGGAAGTTCCGGATTGAGCGTGGTGTCGCCCTGCGCCGTATTGGGGCGCTCATCCCCATCAGTGTCGCGTTTACCGCGGGATACATGTTTCTCTATGCGGGAATGGTGTGGCTGAATGCCAAGGCCGTCACCCTGTTGTCCGGGGCCGCATTTGGCGCGTTCTTTGACTGGATTGTCGGCGTTCATTCGAGTTGGTATCTGCTGGCATTTTGGGCGTCCATCGGAATCGAGAACGCGGCGATCTATTACCGCAACTATCGCGAACGTGAATTGCTCGCCTCGCAGTTGGAAACACGTCTGGCCGTCGCGCAGTTGGATTCACTGCGCAACCAGCTTCAACCACACTTTTTGTTCAATACGCTACATTCGATCCTGGTGCTGGTGCGACAGAAAGACCATGAAACAGCGACACGGATGCTCACGGCACTGTCTGACCTGTTGCGACATGCGCTGGAGCATGTCCAACGTCACGAGGTTCCGCTGCGCGAGGAACTGGGGTTTCTCCAACGCTACATTGATATTGAGAAGGTGCGTTTTTCCGACCGGCTGACAGTGCGGTGGAACGTCGCCGACGATACACTGGATGCCAGTGTGCCGTCGTTTGTGCTGCAGCCACTCGCGGAAAACGCCATCCGTCACGGTCTGGAAAAACGTCCCGGCCCCGGGCGCATTGATGTTACCACGCGTCGCGAAGACGGCGTCCTGCATTTGCACATCGAAGACAACGGAGTCGGACTTCAGGACGGCTCCCCCCGAGCCATGTGGCAGGGCCATGGGTTGGGCGACATGCGCGCCCGTCTGGATGTGATGTATCCGGGAGCCTACTCGCTCGACATCGCCAGTCAGAACGGCTCGGGCACGCACGTCCGATTGACTTTGCCTTACCGTGACGCACACGCCTCACCGGCGACAACGGAGACAACAGATGAGTGACATTCGCATCATCATTGCCGACGACGAACCATTGGCACGCGGATACCTGCGCTCGCTCCTCGAACCGGAGACCGACTGCGAAATTGTGGCGGAGTGCGGCGATGCGCAGAGCACGGTGGACGCGATCGATGAACACGAACCGGATTTGGTCTTTCTCGACGTGCAGATGCCGGGGCGCGACGGCTTCAATGTTATCGAAGAAGTTGGCGCTGACCGCATGCCGCAGACGATCTTCGTTACCGCGTTCGATCGTTACGCCGTACAGGCGTTCGACCGGCACGCACTCGATTATCTGCTCAAGCCATTCAGCCAGGAACGATTTCAGGAAGCGATGCGCCGCGTACGCGATCAACTCGCGTTGAAGCGTCAGGCCGACTGGAGCAACCGTCTCCGCAACGTGATATCCTCGATCATGACGACCGACAAACAGCCGGCGCAAGCTGAACAGTCGGCCCCTTCCTCCCTCCCCGGCAACGGCGCTCCGCTCGAGCGGATTCCGATCAAGCTCGGCGAGCGTGTGATCCTGCTCAAAGTTGATGAGATCAATTGGATCGAAGCCGCCGACTGCTACGTCAACCTTCATCGCGGAAAAGACACGTTTCTCCTCCGTGAAACGATGTCGACTCTCGAGGAGCGACTCGACCCGGCTCGTTTTATTCGCATTCACAGAGCTTCGATTGTGAATATCGATTTCGTCAAAGAAATCCGAGCCCGTGCGGCCGGCGACTATCGCGTCATCCTCCACGATGGCACCTCACTGACCCTCAGCCGCCGGCGCAAAAAAGACATCGAGGAAATGCTTGGAAGAGCGTTTTAGTGCTGTCTCTTTGTCACAATTGGCCACCGCAACCCGTTGACACCAAGACAGATAAAGCCGCCCTCGCAAAACCATACACAGATCGTCCCCACCCGGTTAAGCCCCCCTGTTCCCCGCCGACAATTGTCAGTGGGAGAAGAATTGACTGACAAAATGCATTACGCAAGACGAGGAAAGTACCTATGAAGTCACGGGCTCGGGTTCTGATCGTCGATGATGAAGCCCTGATGCGCCGGCTCGTACGCAGCATCTTGATCAAGGAAGGGTATTTCGTCGCCCAGGCCTCCGGGGTGGAGGATGCCCTTGCCAAATTGAAGAAGTCACACTTCGACATCGTTATCACCGACATCTGCATGCCCGATTCAGACGGCTTCGATCTGCTGACAGCGGTGAAGAAGAACCACCCCGATACCGGTGTGATTGTAATGACCGGTTTCGGCGACGCCAGCACGCCGGATCAGGCGCGCACGCTGGGCGCCGACGAGTACTTCACGAAACCGTTCAATGAACGTGAAATCACCGTGATCGTGGAGCGTGTCTGCTGGCGTCGCATGGTCACCAACCGCCCGGCGAGCACTCAATCCCGACTGGATATCTCGAGCATGATGGGCACGAACACCGTGCTCGGTGAACCTGCCAAGTCGTAGTCAACGGCTGCCGCTAAACAGTTTTCCTCGCACAGCCGGCAAACCCGCTTTCACTTCGCCCAGTGCCAATGTACATTGTCGCCTCGATTTTGGAGGGGACCATGAACATCCGCACGTTACGCAAATCCGATTTGAGCGACTACGCCCATCTTGTTCACTACGCATTCGGCGCACCACCGCCACGGGCCGAACGCTACTCGCA
>WJJR01000275.1 GCA_014729565.1 Candidatus Zixiibacteriota bacterium
GACAACTACAGCGATGGGTGCTTGTCCCGACCAGGAAATCCGCGAAATGCCAGCATTTCACCCGGTCGATTGCGTATGTTAAAGACGAAATAACGGAGTTACACACCATGCACGCAGAGAGGTGTGGATCATGAGTATCGGCGATTTCAAGAAAGACCTAATGCAGGACATGCGGCAAATGCAGGAAGAAATGGATCTCCTCTTCAATCAATTGTCTCATTGGCGGCATTCGCCCACCACCAACCGGCTGTGGCGCCCCCCGACCGATGTCTGGGAAACCGACTCCGAAGTGGTGGTCCTGATCGAGATGGCGGGGATCAAACTCTCCGACATCACCCTGACCCTGAAGGAGAACATCCTCACGGTCAAAGGCGCCCGCGCCCTGCGCTTCGCCAAGGAAGACTGCTGCTTCCGCAACATGGAGATTTCGCGGGGACGGTTCGAACGGAACATCTTCCTGCCCGAAACGATCGATGCCGAACAGGTAAAGGCGAAGTACCGCGACGGTTTCCTGGAGATCACCGTGCCGAAGATGGAACATCATACCGGCAGCGCGCGGGAAATCACCATCAGCGAAGAGTAGCCGAGACCGACCATGACAGGACCCATTGTATGGACAGAGGGAGGCTCAAACGTGCCAACCACCCAGCAACCCGACATTGAAACGCCCGAGATATCGCCGTCCGAACTCGAACAGCTACCCCTGTTACCGACGAAAAACAACGTGGTCTTCCCGGCAATGGTGGCCCCACTGCTGATTTCCGAGCAGAAATACGCGCGCCTGATCGACCAGACGTTGATGCGCGGACGGATGATCGGGCTGGTCACACAACGCGATCCCAATGAAGACGATCCCGGTGTCGACGGCCTGTACAAGGTCGGAACGGTCGGCTCGATCTTGAAGATGCTGCGGTTTCCCGACGGTTCCGTGCGCTTTCTCGTGCAGGGCCTGGTGCGCTTTTCGGTTCGTGAAATTGTCCGCAGCGAACCGTTTATGGTCGCGCGCATCGAAACGCATGAAGACAGCACCGAACGAACGACCGAAATCGAAGCGATCGTCCGCAACGCCCTCGAACAACTGAAGAAAGCGGTCGAACTGTCGCCGTACATCAGCGAAGATGTTCAGGTCACCGCCATGAACACCGAGGAACCGGGCAAACTCGCCGACCTGATTGTATCCAGTTTGAACATCTCCTTCGAGCAGAAACAGGACGTGCTCGAAATCTTCGATATCAAAAAACGCCTCGATACGGTTGTCGGTCTGTTGAACAAAGAGATCGAAGTTCTCGAACTGTCGCGCAAGATCCAGTCGCAGGCCGCCAATGAGATGGGACGCGTCCAGAAGGAATACATCCTGCGCGAACAGCTCAAAGCGATCCAAAAGGAACTCGGCGAAAGCGATGAACACACGCAGGACGTCGAGGAATTCCGCGAAAAGAT
Organism: Candidatus Zixiibacteriota bacterium; assembly: GCA_014729565.1. Taxonomy (GTDB): domain Bacteria; phylum Zixibacteria; class MSB-5A5; order WJJR01; family WJJR01; genus WJJR01. Next base: position 1,441 of record WJJR01000275.1, read on the forward strand.
CGAACAGGCGGCCATGCCCGAGATCGCCAAAGAAGCCGCCGACAAGGAACTCGATCGTCTCTCGAAGATGAATCCATCGTCGGCCGAGTACACGGTCAGCCGCACCTATCTCGACTGGCTGGTCAGTGTGCCGTGGAACAAAAAGACCGACGACAACCTCGACGTGAAACACGCCGAGCAGGTCCTCGACGAAGACCACTACGGCCTGGAGAAAGTCAAAGACCGCATCGTCGAGTACCTGGCGGTACGCAAACTGAAAGAGTCGGTGAAGGGACCGATCCTCTGCTTTGTCGGTCCGCCGGGAGTGGGGAAAACGTCGCTGGGACGGTCGATTGCCCGTGCCATGGAACGCAAGTTCGAGCGCATCTCACTCGGTGGTATGCGCGATGAAGCCGAAATCCGCGGCCACCGTCGCACCTACATCGGCGCCTTACCCGGACGCATCATCCAGGCACTGCGTCGCGCCGAAGCCAAAAACCCGGTGCTGATGCTCGATGAAATCGATAAACTCGGCGCCGACTTCCGTGGCGATCCGGCCTCGGCGCTCCTCGAAGTGCTCGATCCTGAACAAAACCACATGTTCAGTGATCACTACCTCGATGTGCCGTTCGATCTGTCGTCGGTAATGTTCATTACGACCGCCAATCTGCTCTACCCGATTCCGGCGGTACTGCGTGATCGCATGGAAGTGATTCAAATGGCGGGATACACCGATCTCGAGAAAGTCCAAATTGCCAAACGGTATTTGTTACCGCGGGAGCTTGATAACCACGGTCTCAAGCGCAGCAACATGTGGATCACCGATGAAGGTCTTGCCCGTGTCGTACACGACTACACCCGCGAATCGGGTGTGCGTAATCTGACCCGTGAGATTGCGACGGTCTGCCGCAAAGTGGCGCGCAACGTGGCGACCGGCGACAACAAGAAAATGAGCATTAAAGGCGACAACCTGCCCAAATACCTCGGACCGGTGCGGTTTATCCCCGAGGTGGTCAGTCGCGCCGGACAGGTCGGTGTCGTACCGGGCCTCGCCTGGACCGCTGCCGGCGGGGACATCCTCTTCGTCGAGGCCACCCGCATGCCGGGACGCAAGGGATTGAGTTATACCGGCAGCCTCGGTGATGTGATGCGCGAATCGGTGCAGGCGGCGTACTCGTGGGTGCGCTCCAATCATGATCTCATTGGCGTCGAACCGAAGTTGTTCGATACGTCGGACGTTCACGTGCACGTGCCTGCCGGCGCCACACCGAAAGACGGTCCGTCGGCGGGGATCACGATGGCAACGGCGATCGCCTCGGTCTACTCCGGACGCGTGGTGGCGCCACGCGTCAGCATGACCGGCGAATTGACACTGCGCGGCGAAGTGATGCCGATCGGTGGACTCAAGGAAAAGGCCCTGGCCGCCTATCGCAGCGGCATCCGCACGGTGCTCATCCCGCAGCACAACCAGAAGGACCTCATCGATATTCCCAAAGAAGTGTCGGATAAAGTCGAGTTCATCCCGGTCGAGCATATGGAGCAGGTGATTGAACTGGCGCTCGCGCCCGAGGGCAAAAAGCGCATTCCCAACGCAACCAAAGAGCGGGTGGCGAAAACGACCGGGAAGAAGACGCCGCGCACACGCAAACGCGCGCGCGCGTCCGCATCGACACGCCGACATAAGTAAGCCAGAGACACATCCGGGTCACCGATTTGCCTTGCCCCACGGCGAGGCGACGGTGACCTTTGTGTCATCAGACTGAGTTCATGAATGGAGTGAGACGAATTCGTCAGGAGGGGGTCGACAACATGAAAGCAGCGAACTGGTATGGAATTGGCGTGGTCTTGCTGGTATTGGCGTTTATCGATTTGGTGTTTTTCACCTACATGAATCACGCCTTCTACGGTTTGCAGGTTGCCATCTGGGCGGTGGTCTGTTTCATCATGGGGGTGCGGGCTGATGTGCTGGCGAGACGATGATGATACGTTTTTCTCTTGGAGCGTACGCTATGCGTTCTGACGGTTCGTTGAGAAGGGCATAGCAAATCTCGTGAATCAGTACGTACAACCACGATGACTGAGACCGGTCCCAGCCACGTCGAACCACCCGAAATCATGCGTCCGAACAAGGCGCTGACACGCGGATTGATTGTGATGGCGGTGGTACTGGCAGCATTCGCCGCCTTCGCTCTCTATCTCAATTACCGGCCGATGGCGTTCGATCCCACAGCCTGGCGCAACGCGACCAGCACCGAGCGGGCGCGTATGCTCGAATCGTTGCGCGATCAAACCGACTTTGTCGGCTTCACCCGTGACGAGGTCGCCTTCTATCTCGGGCCGGCCGAATTCGATGAGCGTTTGTTCTGGTATGATCTGGGCGAAGTTGAAACCGTGTACTCAATCGATCCCCGCGCCGACGTTGGAAATCCCGGCCACCTCTACGGTGTGTTTCGTCACGATCCCGGCGGCGTGATTCTCGACGTGCTCTTCAGTCACCGCCGGCCGACGGTTGGTTCCGAACCATTCGATTCGACCGCCTGGGCCAATGCCGAACCCAAAGAACGACGCACGATGTTCACCAGCGCGCTGCGCACAATCCGCAACCGCGGCCTCCAACGCTACGTTGTCACCAATCTTCTCGGCCCGCCCGACGGCCTCCGTGTCCGCGCCGAATACGACGTCGGTGCCATCATGCCCTACACCAGCCACCGCGCCTTGGTCATCGAATACGGCCGCGACAACATCGTCGACTCATCCTTCATCCAGAAATGAATGACAAGTGTGTAACGTGGCCCTGATGGGGCATTATCCATCAGGGCCCGCATAACTTATTCTACCGTCGTCGAGATATTTTCGCGTGCAAACACCCGATTGAAATCGGGTGTCAAAGAGCACAAAATCCGTTTCAGCAAACTTCAAGCAGTCTTGTAGGGTTGGTGCTAAGCACCCACCACTGGGAGGACTATACCTACGCACAACACCCGATCAAAATCGGGTGTCAAAAGGCAAAAAGTCCGCTTCAGCGGACTTCAAGCAGTTTAACACCTGACTTCAGTCAGGTGACACGACGCAACTCTAGAATCTAGAGCCTGGCTTCAGCCAGGCAGGAGAGCACCACCGAACCCTACCAAACCGTTTCAACGGTTTCCCATCACCCACACCGAGCTGGGGCTCGGCGCTCCCAGCGACCCCAGCACCGACTTCGCCATCTCCCATCCCGCCGCCATCGATCGCCTGATCGAACGCGACGAGAAGTCGAGCGTATCCCCCAACGGTTCCGCCGGTTCAATGATGTGACATCGATAATGCCGATACGGCCGCCCATCACGTTTACGCAGTATCACTCCCACACGTTCCGCCTGACCAACCAGCTCATTGATCCGCAGGAACTCCCGCAGATCAGTCACAAAGATTTCGTTGAGCGCAATATCGAGGAGTGCACGTTTGGCAACGTCAATGATGTTACGGGGCGCTTCATCAAGCGATGAGGGTTGACGCGGACTGCAGTTAATGATCACGACATCATCGGGGTCGAAGTCGAGTACATCTCCCAACGGACTGATATTCCGCAAACCACCGTCGACCATCTGCGGCCATGTGTCTGACACATCCAACGGCGGCCACACAATCGGCATCGTGGCCGACGCGATGACCGCGCGAATAAACGCCGGATCATGGGGCGTGAAGATCGCATACTCGCCCGTCAACAGCGACACCGCCCCAACACGGACATGCATGTGCGACGGAAACGACACATCACGCAATTCACGCTCAACCAACTGCTGCAGCGGCGTATTGTCATACACCGCGCGTCGGCTCCCCAGGAGCAGCTTCAGCGCAGTCCAGACATTCAATGTGCCGGTATAGACCTGCTCGTTGGTGATGTTCTGCCAGATGTCGTGCAACCGTTCAGGCCGTCCGGCGCCCAGCATTGCGGCATTCAACGCACCCACCGACACACCGGCGATCACATCCCAGCGATATCCGCAGACTTCCCGCGCATACCGTTCGGCGCCGATTTGAAACGCTCCCTTCGCGCCGCCGCCAGACAGGACCAATGCAGTTCCGGGCATGATTGATATCCTCCATCATGCCCGGTGGTGAACGTTTCACCCCTTTCTGTGGGTTGTGGTGAAGCTACAGCCTGATCACCAGGTCACATTCGTCAACCCCAACGTCCACTCATGCACTGCTGCCTCGCCCACCTCGGAGGGCACCGTTTCCGGCCGACGATACGACGCGTGTTCATATCGCGCGTGAACATGATCCAGAATCCACGCCACAGTCGGTGCAACCTCCAGATCGGCGACATGCCGTATCCACCGTTGCGCATTCGTGATGTCGACCATCCATCCCTCGGTGGACCAATCGGCAAGCGGATCACAGTTGAAGCCACCAGGACTATATTGGTTGCGTGCCCCCCACCGATAGGCCACAGACCCGAATGCCATTATCTCCCAGCCGTAGCGATGCCGATCAGATATAGAGCATTCCCATCTCGGCCCGGACTGCGGATCATCCGAAACGTACTCGACGTCAGCCAGCGGCAGTCCGTAGCGTTCAAGGCCGAGTCGGAATGCCCACGATTCCTCGTGTAAGTACTCATTTGCGGCAAATGAAACAGATGGTTCAATCACGTACGCTCCGAATTGGAGAAGATCTCCCGACGTACCGAACCGCCGCAGCGCGTGATTAAGTCGGAAGCGCGCGGCAAAACCGAACGTCCGATACCAACTACCATAGAACCACGTTGCCGTCGACACCTTCTTGTAACTCCACCCAACCCCAATCTCGATCCCCAAGTCGGCGCCAAAGCCCAGCGTCCAGTCATCGTAGTGACGCAGCGCACCGCCGTAATCGACGGCTCGTCCTGTACGACGAATCACTCCAAAGGATAAACGAGGAAGGGACAGTGTGTAATCCAGCGGCATATTCAGCGCCAGCGCCTGGATGTCGTTGGAGAATCCGGGATCAGAGGATAACGCATGACGCAGTGACCGGGAGTTGTGCGTGTACGACACGTGCATGCCGTTGAACGCCCACAGTCCGAGTGTTCCAGGGCTATACAACGCCGGCATCGATGATGTCGATGCGCCACCCGCATGCCCCATCCCCCACACACGCGCGGTGGGTGATGTTTCGGTCATCCATGTACTGACTGACTGGGCAAACGCGGGAGTAAACAAACAGAGCAGGAGTACAGCGAACATGATTCCGGATGTGCGCATGCGATCTCCAATCCGCTGCCGAATCACAAGAAGGTACCACGCGAGATCGGCTCAAGTAGAGCCAATTATGGTTCATCACTCCACAGACGCTGAATATTGCTCAACCCGACGGTCCACTCTTTCACCGACCAATCGCCCAAACCGGCAGGAGCCATGTCAGGATGTCGGAACTCTGCCGTCTCATACCGCAGATCGATGTGGTCCAGAATGATCGTTAGAAGATTGGATGTGTGAATATCGAGTGCCTGCCGCACCCAACGCTGGAAATTCCCGGCATCGATCGCAATCCCCGATGTTCCCCAATCTCCGACCGGCTCACAATAATACGCATCGTCTTGCTGACGGTCACCCCAGCGGTAAGCAAAGGAGCCCAACACCAGCACTTCCCAACCGATGCGACGATGTTTGGCTTCACCGCACCAATTTCGCGATACGTACTCGTACCGATCAACAACATGTTCAACGCTCAACGCGGACAGGGATTGCCAGGAGATATCCACACGATACGACCACCCGGTGGCCCCTGATTCAAGGTAATGAAATGCCCCATACGTCACACTCGGCGACACCACAAACCCAAATAGACTCGGCGGTTCATCGACAATTTCGTAGCGTTCCAGCATATGCATGAGCCGCGCGCGAATCGCTGCGCCCCCATTAGAGCGCGCAAACCGGAGACGGTAATCGAAATGCCGTCCGTTATCACTCTCGGTGTATCCAGCCCCCAGTTCCAACCCAATGTCCAAACCAATGCCGATCGTCCAATCCGAGTACTCATCGCCGGCCAGCGAACCCTGACGATTCACAATTCCAACGGCAAAGAGCGGCATCACTCGCTTCAACTCCTGCGGCAGATGCAGTGACACAGCCTGAATATCGTTGTGGTAACCATACGTCTCACCCGACTGGTCCGTGAGCGACTCCCAATTGTGAGTCTGGCTGATACCCACCGTGTTGAATGCCCAGATGCCCACAGCGCCGCCATTGTGCAACGGCGGCAGCGGCGACAGCGTCGATGCCGTTCCGGCATGTCCCATTCCCCAAAACCGTGCTGTCGGCGAGAGTCCGCCCATCCAGGTTGCGGGTGTGGGAACATCGTCAGCCAGGACAGGCATAGGGGTGGCTGCGCAGAGTAGCGCAATCCCGACGAGGACTCTGACGATGCGCATGCAATCTCCAATCCGCTGCCGAATTGAATATACTGCTTATACACCACAGCATGCACAAAGATTCCCGTGCCACGGGTGCTCTCATCCGCATTGAAAAGAGCGATCAGACACGATGTTTGGGCTTCGTTCAGCCAAACCTGTCTGACCCGGTAAGTGATGGCATCGCAGTGGTGCGGGCCTTGTAGCACACGGCTTGAAGGTGTGTTGACAAAGGTCTGTCATTGCAGATGCCGTGTTTTCAAGGGGGGTATTGCATACGCCCTCAGCGCATAACCGCTACGGAGGCAGGGCGTACTCAGTACGCTCCTACCGATGATCGTTTTCTCGATGCGTGATATGATCAGCTCTTGCACTTCTTCAACACGCCATTTAGCCGGGTGTAACGCGATCACTACACAGCGCTCTCCAAACCGTTCCAACGGTTGTGCGGCCTCCGGTAATGGGCCCATCTCCGTTCACGGGACCATGGCCGAGGACGGCCATGATACTGTTAGAACTGTGTCACTCCGGTTAAACCCACACGCCACTCCCGCACCGACACTTGCCCCAATCCCGGCGGCGCACTGTCGGGATTCTGAAACGATGCGGTTTCATACCGTGCGTCGACATGATCGAGAATCCAGGTCAACGCATCCGATGTTTCAACGTCGAGCAGATGCCGCGCCCAACGCTGCGCGTTGCCGATATCGACCGCGTA
>WJJR01000276.1 GCA_014729565.1 Candidatus Zixiibacteriota bacterium
CGTTCGAATACCATTTCAGAAACTCGTCGACCTTATCGGCAATCGGCCGGAACGTCGGCGTCGATGCGGCATTGTCGAAATTCACATACTGGACATGCCGTCCATCCAAAAGCGGCACTTTCGCATCGATCCCGATCAGTTTTCCCCGGATCTCCAGTGCCGATGAGTGGTCAATTGCTGATTGTCCCTGAGTCTCAAGTGTCTCTGCCATTAATCTCCTCCCATAACCCTCAGAAGACAATATAGGTCTTTATTGCCCCGAATGCAGGTCCTTCGGTGAGTTAATTAACTCTTTTTAGTACAATCACTTGAATCGATCTCAAAAGCGCTTTTCGGTTGATTCAGCGAAATACTCAGTCGTCGGTACGGTCCGCTGTCATTCCCGCGAAAGCGGGGAATCCAAGTTTGGGCTCTGTAATGCGTTAAAATGGATTCCCGCTTTCGCGGGAATGACAAGAAAGACTGTTGGTTCAGATTTGGAGCGCGACGCAATGCCCACCCTGCGGTTCGACCGACAAAGTCGTGCGAACCGCAGGGTGGGGCACCTCAGTCGATTCTTATTCGCCTCCCAGCAACAACACCTGCACATCCATCACATTGGTGTTGGTTGGACCCATCACGACCAAATCGCCACACGCCTTCAGCAGGGGGTAGGCGTCATTCCGCTTCAAATGGTCACTGGGATCGAGATGTTGGTCCCTGGCTGTCGATAGCGTCCCGCCATCAACAATGCCCCCAGCAGCGTCTGTGGGGCCGTCAGTGCCATCCGTGCCGATAGACGCGAACGTCACATCATCGCGCCCGTCAATTGCCTGTGCAACCGCCAGGGCGAGCTGCTGATTGCGCCCGCCCTCACCGGGATCGTCGCACAACACAACGGTTGTCTCTCCGCCCCACAAGAGGCAGGTCGGCGATGTCTTGCCCCTGAATTGGGCAACCGTCTCCGTCACCTCGCGGGCCAGATCGGATGTATCGCCACTGCGTTCTGAGGTCACAATCCGGGTATTGTATCCGCGCGCTGTTGCCGCTTCCGACGCTGCCTGCAGGGCCGCCGCATTCGAGCCAACCACGACATTCTGCACACGCTGAAAGACCGGATCGTCGCGCTTGGGGGTCTCTGCTACCTCTCCCTCCATGCCGCGTTCAATGTACTCACGGACGCTTGGTGGCACCTTGCTCTGCAGCCGGTACTTTTCCAGGATCCCCCAGGCATCGGCGAACTGATGATCGTCAGGAGTCGTGGGCCCAGAGGCGATGACATCGAGCCGGTCTCCGATCACATCGGAGAGCATCAACCCGATCAACTGCGCCGGTGCGACCGCCTTGGCCAACTGGCCGCCCTTAATGCTGGAGATGTGCTTGCGGACCGCGTTGATCTCATCGATCGACGCCCCACAACCCAACAGCAGCTTCGTGGTCGCTTGCTTTTCGTCGAGGGTGATACCGTCGGTCGGCGCCGGCCACAAGGCCGATCCGCCACCCGAGATCAGGCAGAACACCAGATCGTTGACGCCCGCTTCGGCGGCGATGCGCAGCGCGGTCTCGGCTTCGTTCACGCCAGCCGCATCGGGGACGGGATGCCCTGCTTCTCCGACCTCCACGCGCTCGAGGGGATGCGTATGGCCGTATTTAACCGCCACACGCCCGCTGCTGATGCGAGACCCCAGGACCTCCTCGAGGCCCGCGGCCATCGCTGCCGACCCCTTGCCCGCACCCAGGACCACGATTCGGTCAATCTGATCGAGGTCATAGCTGCGGTCCCGAACCCGGAGAGCGTCCCCTTGCAGGCTCAGCGACCGCCGGACACAATTCGCCGGCTCGACCGCCGCGATCGCAACGGTGATGATATCGGTGATGTGCTCACGGCGTTGGGACGTTGTCGGCATAATTCCTCTGCCGGAATATTACTCATTTCAACGCCCCAATCCAACCGATAGCGGGCCGGAGACGGGCTTTCCCCTACTACCGTCTCAAGTCCGCTTCAGGCGGACTTGATGACTTCTGACACCCAACCTCGGGACCTGTTGAAAAAGTTGTGTGTTGACTCCGGACCAGATGATGTAACTGAATGAGACAGTCATAACCTCGCGTAGGTGCGGCTCTTAGCCGCACCGGTCCGGCTCAGAGCCGGACCTACGCGATAAACCGATGGGTTTTCACCACGCCCTACAGCCGGGTGAAACGAGACCGAACGCACCATACCAAAGCCGTTTCAACGGTCCCATCACCCTCGGAAAAACACAATAAAACGTCCCCCACGCCAAAGGCGCGGAGGACGTTTAACTCACTCGTTACCGACGCTTAAAAGTTGCCCGTCAGCGAGAACCGATGGTTCTCACCGAAGACGTCAACTTTCTCACTGTAGTACGCATAGTCGACGGAGAACTGCTTGAAGAACAGTCCTGCGCCGAGCGTGAACGCGCCATCATCAACACCGCCGCGCAGCGCCGTGCCATAGTCGGTGCCGTCGAAGGTGTAGGCGTATTCACCGCCCATGCGGTACTTCAGATCATCGTCGTTTTGGGTCTTCTGGATGTCGACCGGGAAGGTGAATCCTTCCAGCATATCGGGCATCACAGCCAGACCGACACGGATGTTGTACGGCGTGGTGTCATCACCAACCTTCAGGCCGAGCGACTGCGCCATGACGCCAAACGTGGCTTCCGGATGGAAGTCCCACTGGACACCCACATCAGCGCCAACACCGGTCTCTTCTGCGACCGAGTTGTTGGCAATGACCAGGTTTACGCCCCAGCGGAAGCGCTTAGTCATGTTCGCGTACGAGATGAGGAAGTAGTTGTCGAGATAATCCTCGGTTCCCTCATCCGTCGCTACGTCCGTGATTCCGGCATTGATCCACGATCCGCCGATTGATCCCCAATCGAAACTTCCGGCCAGCGCCAAGTAGTTGAACTGACGATCAAACGTCATGTCCGCCGACAGCATGCTGGCGAAGCCCCAGGTTGGGATTCGGGTCAGACCCGCAGGATTGAAGAACCCGGCCGTCGCATCGCTGACAACCGCCACTTGGGCGTTCCCCATGCCTGCCGCTCGGGCGCCGACGCCAGTCCGCAGCCACGGCAACGCGTGGGGAGCTTCCGCACTTGCAACGGTAGTCATGCCCACCACGAGAACCAGCGCCGTGCCGAGGACCACCGCCCACCGATTGCCCCTTTTCTGGTTCATCAGATAGCTCCTCTGTAAAATCATGAATTACTCTTTGTCCTCGTTATCGGGTAGTGTCCGTCCCCGCTTGGTTCTAGCGGGGACGGACGGTTTCAGTTCCGTGGTTTCTTA
>WJJR01000277.1 GCA_014729565.1 Candidatus Zixiibacteriota bacterium
CATTAACGTTGCGCCACAGATCGTACATGTACGCAATGGTATCGGACACCCACACGCCATCCTCGGGGGTCGGCCCCTTTGACTCCTGCACCGGGTTACGTCGCAGACCGTTCCCCAACAGGGTGTCTTCAATCGTCAATGGTTCATCCAGTGGACCGAACACGCGCCAGTAGTATTCGAGTGGCGGTTCCTCCCGAATATAGTCTTGCCGGTCAGACCCCTCCCACGTCACTGGGATACCATCGTAACTGCTGCTCAATTCGGGAAGTGACAGGAACGGAACCCTCAAGGCATTGAGCTTGAATTCCGAGGAAATGTCCGTCTCCGGCCAGTGATTGGTCCGCAGATAGCTCCGATACTTGATGTCGGAGTTGACGCCGAGGTCATCGGTCGCTCTCACAAACATGAACTGATTCACGGTTTCCGAGATACAATTCACCAGAACTGTCTCGAAATACGAGGAGTCGCCGCTGAAGATCTCACGGATTTCAACGTCACACCCGCCTTCCAGCGTGTCAAAGGCGGCGAACAATTCAACGCGATCCTGGGTCGGCAGTGTCGCACCGGCCGAGTCCACGAATACGGACGTCCAATTGAAGTCGTCGTCGGTGATGACGTTGCTGCTATCCATGCACTGAATCAGACGTTCCGGCAGAGATCCGGTGCCGGTGCATCCACTTTGACGCAACAGCTCTTCGATCTCCGTTTCCAAAAGCACGGTGTAGTCGTATCGCACTACGCGGCCGTCGATGTCCGTCCCGTACCAGTACACGATCGGATTGGAATTGAATTGCGTACCGCCGGCGGGCACGTTCACGAAGATCAATTCCGGCGGCTGATTCGGCTGCTGTGTGCCCGTCAAATCCAGCCGGCTGCATCCGACAATCACAAGAAGTGCGAGTGCCGCAAATACGACCACGCGAACACCAACCGCCGTTGGACGCCACGTGTCGGTGCGGTGATTTGTCTGCTGCGAATTCCCTCTCATTATCTGCAACCTCCAAAAGCACTAAAAGTCAAGCGTCATGGCAAACCGCTGGATATTGTCGAGTTCATCGAAATCCTGGTACGCGTAGTCGAAGCGCGCCCGAACCTTCTCGGACAGATCGAAGCCAATGCCGCCGCCGAGTGACAGACCGCCCAAATCGCGCTCGAAGCGATTGCCGATCCGGAACGTGGCAAACTCACTGAAGATGTACTCGATGCCCGTGGTGTACCGTTCGCGGTTGTCGGACGGATGCGAACCTTCCACCGCCAACACCGCCCGATGCTGCTCCTGGTCGATGATGTCCATCGCACCGCCGAACCGGAAGTCGATGGGAAGCGGAAAGTCTTCTTCGATGTGTCTCAAGTTGGGGCCAAAGTTGGCGATGATCATTGTGATCTTGAAATTGCGGAAGCCCGTGTTGTAAATCGTGCCCACGTCCATCGCCCAGCCGGAGGCGCGTTCGGTCTCCAGCAATTCATCCACCAGCTTGAACGTCACGCCCACCGAGAATCGGTCGGTCAGGAATCGCGCATAGGAGACCGACAGGGCGTAGTTCTTCGCTCCGAACGTCGTGCCGTCGCCGTAAGGGAATGAATAGGTGGTCCGTGGAATATCACCCGCGTCAAGACCGAAGTACCCAAATCCCAAGTGCCCCCCGGCCCGCAGCGGGAGGACCGCACCGACGAACGAGTAGGTGATATCGACCGGGTAGTCGATGTACGAGAGCATCACCTGTGAATTCTCCAACTGCACCATGCCGGCCGGATTATAGTAGACGGCGGAGGCGTCATCGGCGATCGCGGTGAAGCCACCGCCCATGCCGTCTGCGCGGGCCGACACACCAATTTCGAGAAACTGCATGCCGGTCGTGGCCACTTTGTCCTGCGCCAAGGCTTGGTGAGGAGTTGTCGCAACGCCCAATACCACGGCCATCGCGGCGATAAACCATAGAAATCGTCTGTGTACATTCATCCTGAATACCTCACTCACTGGCCCCATATCGGGAGACGACGTTTCCTCATGCGATACACAGTGCCGATGCGGCCATGAATCACTGTTGTCTACTGATCGCATCCGCATCCGGCTTAACGTCACTACACGTTCCATCCATCGTTATTCCCTGTTGCGGCATCACAGGATGGTCCCGCAATGCCCGCCAGGGTGGTCCTTAGAAATTCATCCCCAAACCCAGGCGAATCTGACGACCGGCTTCGTAGCTGCGCGGCGTCGTCGGCTCCAGACCCTGGTAAGGAATGCCACCGAGATTCGTGAAGGTATCCGCACGTCCCGTATTGCCGCCAACCGACCGCACATTCCGCGTATCGAACACGTTGTTGATCCACAAGTCGAACGTGTAGCTCACCTTGGCAAACTGGAAATCCTTGTTGAACCGGATGTCCACGTTGCTGTTCGGCGGGTACCGTTCGGAGTTTTCCTCGACCACCGTTCCGCGCAGAATCTCCGCACCCGGATGTTGCGATCCCGGCGTGTACGGGAAACCGGATCCGTACTGCCAGAAAATGTTCAATCCAAAGTTGTCCGGCAACCTCAGCCCGAAGAGCTGCGGATGATCATTCGGCGGTACGCGAAAGTCGAGAATCAGCGTGATGGCGTGCCGTTGATCCCAGTCGAGTGGGAATTCCTTAATGGTGACAGCGCCGGAGAAGTCGTAGAAGTTCTCAAAGAAGTCGAGCGAGTTTGCCGAGGCCTTTCCGAACGCCCATGACAGATTGTAGGTCGCGGTACCCGAGACATAGTTGCCGTACTTCTTCTCGAGCTCGAATTCCAACCCCCGTGACCGCGCGTAGTCGCGGTTCTCGTAGAAGTTGCGCGCCTCCTGGGACGCCGCACCCACGATATTCGAGGTGCCCACGCGTCCAAAATCATCCTTGTAATAGCCCTGCATCGACAGGACGTACTCGGGTGACAACAGATACTGAAGGCCAAACTCGTACTGAATCGTCTTCTGATAATCCAGATTGACGTTGCCGATGACGCCCTCCTGGCTGTTGAGCTGCGTCGACCGGCGATACATGAACGTCAACTGCGGCAACTGGTAGAAGTGTCCGTAGTTGAAGAACACCTTGGCCTTGTCGGAGATCGGATAGGAGAAGGCGATGCGGGGGGCGAACTTGTCACGGTAGTCTTCGGAAACGACGCGTGTTCCGAATTCGTCCTCCAGACCTTCCGCCGTCAGGTTCGCATTGTCCGACTGGATGAAGTAGTCGTAGCGGAACCCGAGGTTGGCCACCATCTGGCCGTACTCCATTTTGTCGCGGATGTAGAACGCGCCGGACGACGGCTTCTGTTCGTAAAAGTCGCGCAACTCGCCGCGACCGGGGAACGGACCGCCATCGGGATCACCGGTATACTCAATGTACGGTTTTAACAGGTCACCCAGTTCGAGATCGTGTTGCGAGAATTTAAAGCCAACCTTGACCTCGTGCTCCCGGCGCACCTGGCTGGTCAAGTCCATGTCGATGGTCGTAGTGGTGATGTCGCGCTCGTGCCACAACGCGTTCTCATCCCAACCGCGATCATAGAAATTGTCGGCACGGTCGCGAATGCCGTTGCCATTCACATCGTTGAACGGTTCACCGACGTCGTAGTCGTTGTCGATGGTCGAAAACGATCCCGACGGAATCGCACCACCCAGGTCGAACACGCCATTGCCGTTGAGATCCTCGAATGGAACCCCCGGGACCCACGGATCGCTCGGGCCCTGGTGCTGCCCGTCACCGGACAAGTCGGTAAACGGCTCGCCGAACCCACCGAGCGGAGTGCGGATCGTGTCGTCATAGACGCCGTTTTTGTTGATATCGACGAATGGTTCACCGACCGAACGGTCGCCATCGATGAAGGATTCCGGAATATCATTGGAGGTGGGGCCGAAGACATCGCGTTCACGCTCGGGATCGTAGACACCATTGAGATTGCCGTCGAGTTCGAGATTATCGCCGGCATCCCACATATTGTTGTCGTTCGCGTCCTCAAAAAACTCGCCCTGATCGAGTTCGAAAACTCCGTTGCCGTTGAAATCGTAGAGCGGCGTATCGATGCCCGGTGTGTACACACCGTTACCGTCATCATCCACAAATTCGCTGCTGTTGCGGATACCATCGGGATAGACGTCGACGAAATCCTCGGGGGCATCGTAGCGCCCGTTGCTGTTGACGTCGACGTAGTGATCCGCCTCGTCGGCGAACAAGAACTGATTGGGATTGTAGGTGCCGCCCGGCGTGCGGGGATCGCCCGGCTTGGTTTGATAGTTACGGTGGAATCGCGAAACGATGACCTGATAGAAGGTCGACGGACTCAGGTTGTGAACCCAGGTCAGACTGAATCGGTCGTTGAGGTCTTCGACCCAGGGCAGTGTGTTGGGCGTGTATCGATATGCCCAACTCCAGCCCATGCGACGCTCATAGGACCGTTTCAAAATTCCCGTTAAGCGAATATCCGGATTCACGCGGTAGGTCAACTTGAGACCCAGGTTGCCCGAATTCTCCTGACGATCCCTCACCTTGAAGCCGAGGAACTTCATTTCACGGAACTGAGCCGGTTCCACGGCCGTCGTGTAATCGTTGATCGGCGTGTAGG
>WJJR01000278.1 GCA_014729565.1 Candidatus Zixiibacteriota bacterium
GAATCATTTCTTCGCGCCGACGCTCGGTCACATCGCGCGCATTCACCACGATGCGGGGTGCGCCTGTCACATCGGGCAGGAGACCAAACACTCCCTCAAACTGCCGATAGGAGCCATCCTGATGCTGCAGGCGGAACTCCAGTGCGACAATGTCCTTTGCCCTTTCCAACAGATCACGCTGCATTTTGCCGAATGCGTCAACGTCCTCATGATACAGCAACTGATGAATATCGATCTCCACAAATGCACTCGGATCATGGCCCAGGGCGTGCGCCAGGGAGGGACTGGCGTACTCGATCCGTCCCAACCCGGACAGCACCGCCACGATGTCCAACGCATTTTCAAACAAGGCACGGTAGTGGTGCTCGCTCGCCGCGAGCGCCCGCTCGGCCTCAATCCGTTTCGAAATATCGAGGAAATTCTGGAGCAAGTATGAACGGTCGCCCAACTGGACACGCGTGATCGAATTGATTACAGGGATCTCGCGGTGACGGTGGGACTTGAGCGTCATTTCCCTGCCGGATTGGTCTCCCTTCGGTGTACCAACCACACAATCCTGATTCTCGCCGGGGCAGAGGAATTCGGAACACGGCCGGCCCACGATGTAGTTGCGGCTGCGGCCGATCATCTTCGCCGCAACGGCATTGACATCCGTAACTGTCTGCGTCTCGGTATCCACTAACATCAAGCCGGTCTGAATCGTGGTGAGAATCGCGTTCATCGTATCCCGACTCTCGCGCAGCTCGTATTCCTTTCGTTTGATCTCACTCAAATCCGTGATGACACCCACCAGACCTTCCGTGGAGCCGTCATTCCGTTTCAGCACCGCCTTGTGCATGCGCACCGGCCGTACAGCGGAATCACGCAACACCACCACTGTTTCGTAGTCCTGCGTACCGCCATGTTTCAGGAGCAGACGGTCGTGATCGTTGAACTCCTTGGCGCGGCTCAGGGGCTGAATGTCGAAGACGTTGTGTCCGAGAACACTGTCCAACGGCTGTTCCAGGTACTCACAGAGCGCCCGATTGACGAAGCGGTAGATGTGTTCGTGATCTTTGTAGAACAGCGGTTGTGGGATCGCATCGACCAGTCGCTGCAGGAAATCGCGCGACTGCTGCACAGCTGTATTGGCATTACGCAGTGCAATCGTTTCTCCAATGACTTCGGCAATGCTGCTCAGGAGACCTCGCTCTTCCTGCAGGAACGGGCCGTCCTCGAGCGCGGGGACGTCTTTGGTGTAGAACACCTCGATGGAACCACACGCCTCACCGTTCACTCGAATCGGACACTGCAGAACCCACGGTGATTCTTGAAACGGATCCGTGGTAAACTCCTTGTCATCCAGACGTAACCGGGCGCAGGTGATGTCCGGATATTGCCACCCCGGGGGCAAATGCCGGACCACAGCCTGCAACAGGTCGTCCAGGGGCTGGTTGTCACGCACGGTGCGCATGATATTGAACATGCACGAGAGTTCCTTGACACGCTCGCCCAATTCCTTTGTCCGCCGTTGCAATTCCTTCTCTTTGTCTTTCAGTTCCGTGATGTCGGAGTAGATCCCGAGTATTCCAACGATGTTGCCGTCGTTGTCCCGCAATGGCACTTTGTTCGTGAGAATGTCGACCACTGTGCCGTCGGGACGTCGCTGCGTCTCTTCGATGTTCAGGGTGGGCGTACCGGTGTCGATGATCCGGCGGTCGCATTCGCGATAGAAGTCGGCTTCGTGACGGTCCCACACCAAATCATAGTCGGTCTTACCGATGACATCGTACGGCGAAGACAATCCCGCCGCCCGGGCGAATTGGGAATTGCATCCCAGGTAACGGCTGTCGGCGTCTTTCCAGAATATGTAGCCGGGAATCGTTGCGATGATCGAATTTAAGAGTTCCGACTTCGAGCTGAGTTCCGCCTGCATGTGGAGACGATGCGTGATATCCACGCCGGAACCGATGATTCCGGCCACCGATCCGTCGGCATCGCGGATTATGGAGTTCCACCACACAACCGTTCTCGCTTCGCCCGACTTTGTCCGAACCGTGTTCTGCCACTCCTGGTAATCCGGCATCTCACCATCAACAATCTGCCTGTGCAATAATCGGAGTTGGCCATGCTCCCCGGGATCGAACAACGTCGTGATGATGTCACGGCCAACCAATTCGTCGGGCGTGTAGCCCAAAACGTCACAGGCGTACTGGTTCACGGTTGTGATGCAGGCGTCACGATCCATAACGATAATCATAGACCCGGCCACATCAAGGTATTGCCGGGCGCGATCACGCTCTTCTACGAGACGCCGGGCCATCTGCCGCTGCTCGGTGACATTGCCGACGATCACGACGAAGTGCGACAGATCGTCGCCGTGGAAGACTGGAATCTTACGCACCGCAACGATGAGTTCTTCGTTATCGCGCACGACAACGCGTTCGGTGACATGCGGGCGCCCGCTGGAGGCGGCCTCATTATACTCCGCACGAACATCGTGGGGGAGAAATGACAGGAGATCGGTGATGGTACACCCAACCGGCCCGTGCTCGATACCCAGCCGCGCCGCCATATCGCGGAAGGCATCGTTGACCAGCAGGATGTTCAAGTGGGCATCGAGGAGAATGACACCATCGGACAGATGCTCGACGGTGGAGCGATATTGCTCGTGCGACCGTCGCAAGTCCTCCTGAACGCGTGAGAGATCGGAGACGTCGACCATCACACCACTGATGCGTGTCGGGCGACCGCCGTCGTCACGTTCGATCACGCGGCCATCGATGTACATGTTGAGATAGTGGCCCGACTTGTGTGCGAGCCGCACATACTCCTGAAATCCGTCCGTCCGGGCGCTCATGGC
The DNA here is from genome assembly GCA_014729565.1 of Candidatus Zixiibacteriota bacterium. Lineage (GTDB taxonomy): Bacteria > Zixibacteria > MSB-5A5 > WJJR01 > WJJR01 > WJJR01. Next base: position 2,843 of record WJJR01000278.1, read on the forward strand.
CTCGTTGTAGGCGGTGGCCAGCTTTTCGACATCGGCCGGATGTAGCCGCTCACCAAACCAAGTTCCAATGTCGCCGGCATCGGGCAGGTCCTCACGGGCGAACCCGAAAATGTTCGCCCATTGGTCGCTATGATACGACTGAGACGGATATCGGGGACCCAGTCAAAAACCCCGGCCGAGGTGGCTTCGAGGGCCAGATTGAGACGATTGTTGGCGTCGCGGAGGGCATCCTCCGACCGTCTTCGATCAGTGATATCTTCAGAGATGATTTGAACACCGGTGATGTCACCCGATTCGCCCCTGATTGGTGTCCAGGTTGATCGGAAATAGATACGGCCTGCAGGCACCTCAATGTCCTCTTCGGTGATCAGGTGTTCACCTGAGCTCACCACGTGCGTAATTCGCTCCATCATCCTCCGGCCGAGGTCCCCTCCAAACAACTCGTTCACGGAGTATCCAACCAGGTCCTCGGGGCGTGAGCGCAAATTCTCGCACGCCTTCTGATTCATCAGCAGACAACGGCCCTCCGTGTCGTAATAGCCGATGCCCAAGCCGGCATGTTCGAGCAGCAGGCGATGGCGGGACTCACTGTCGCGAAGCCGCCGTTCGGATGCCTTCATTTCTGAAATGTCACGCGCGAAGGCGCAAATTGTGGTCTCACCATCGACGGTCATTACCGACGCTATGATCTGAACCGGAAACTGTGAACCATCACGACGTCGGTGTTCCATTTCAAAAGACAGAGATCCGGACTTTTTGAGATCTTCGCAATGATCGGGCCACCTGTCACGAGGCATATTCGGGTCGATGTCCCAAACATGCATGGTGAGCAATTCCGCCTCACTGTAGCCCAAAGCGTCTTGCGCGGCGCGATTCACGTACCGGAAAGCACCGTTCTCATTCACCCAGTACAGGGCATCCCCGGCGTAATCGATGGCTTCTTTGAACGATCTGAGATGTGCTTCGAGCTCCTTCTGCTCGGTGATATCTTCGTTCATTCCCACACCGAAACAGACATTGCCTGCCTCATCGTGTACCGCAGTGGCAGTCAGTCGGACCCATCGCACCTCGCCATCCTTGCGGATGAATCGTTTTTCGAGTTTGTAGACATCCCGTTGTCCGGCGAATAGCTCTTGAGCGAGCGCCAGGTCCGTCTCTACGTCCTCGGGATGAGTGATATCCATGAAGGATCGTTGGACCAGTTCTTCGTGGGTGTACCCGACGATGTTTTGCATCGTGGCGTTGCAGTCGATCAGAGCCCCTTCAGGACTTACGATGGCCATACCCACACCGGCATTGTTGAAGGTGGCGCGGAACTGTGCTTCGCTTTTGCGCAATGCCCGTTCGGAGTTTTTCAGGTCCGTAATGTCCTTCGTGATTCCAAACAACCCGGTGACACGACCATCGTCGTCCCTGAGTGCCGTGATTGTTACAAGGACATCGATCTCGCGGCCGTCCCTGGTAGGACAAGTCATCTCGATACCGCAAAACTCCTGGCCCCCGCGTCCGCCGCTAAGATACTCTTCCAGACGATCACGCTCCTGCTCTCGGTAGATAAGAGCGATTGATTGTCCGAGAACCTCGTCCTTTTGGTATCCGAATATGTGTTCGGCACCGCGGTTCCACCCGGTGATGATGCCGTTAACGTCGGTGGTGACAATGGCATCGGAGCTGGAATCAATGATGACGCCTCGGATCTTGAGTTCCGCTTCGGCGCGTTTGCGTTCTGTAATGTCCTCGAAGATGGTGGCGAACTGGCCGGCTTGCGGTGAGAAGGCATAGATTGAGTACCAGCGTTGTAACGGTTCCGAAAATGATTCGAATCGCTCGGCGTGTCCGCCTTGTGCGACGAGACCGTAGCGTTCGACCCAGCCGGTGGGATCATCCACAATCTTTGGAAATACCTCAGTGATTCGCTTACCAACGAGCTGATCGCGTTTCAGACCCGTATGCCGTTCGAAGGCATCGTTGACTTCAAGGAAAACGTAGTCGACGGCGGCGCCGTCAGGTCCCTCGACAATCTCATGGAGTGCGAAGGCATCAAGCATGTTTTCAAACAGCGCACGATATTTCGATTCACTGTCACGCAACTGTTGTTCGGACACCTTCTCCTTCGAGATATCGAAGATCATTCCCTGCAACTGGCGGTAGGGGAGTCCGGAGCCCCGGTCGATGCGATTGACAACCCGCATGACATCACGCACCCACACGTATTGCCCATCAACCCTTTGGAGGCGGTATTCAATGTGGTGCTCCCTGGCTGGTGACTTCTCCTCCAGCCACTTTGTCATCGCGTCCGCGCGGTCATCGGGATGCAGTTGGTGAACCCATGAACCGGGATCGTTTGTCCAGGTGTCGGCGGGATATCCAAGCAACGACTGGAGCTGTGGACTGACATACGTGAAACGTTGCGTCGATGCGTTGGCTTCGTAGATCACCGCATCCAGCCCCTCGACAAGAGCCTGGTACCGTTCGCGCGCGTCACGGATGCCGTAAATGATGCGATTGTGATTGCGGATGATGTCGCCGATTTCATCGGAGCGGCAGTAGCGCTCGGAGACGACGGCGTGATCGGAGCCTTCGGCCAGACGCTTGGTTTGTGC